>CAIWKU010000076.1 GCA_903913355.1 uncultured Bacteroidota bacterium
CTTAGTATTACTGCAAAATCTGCCATATAAAAAATTTTAGTTGTATAAATTTAATACAACAATTTTACATAGCAAAATAATCCGCAAAAAGTCAGCTAAATTTGTGTAACAAATTTTAAAGGTGATAAATTACACTAATATCAGAAAGGACATTCACAATAACCCAAACAATTACCGTTATTGTCGTAATGCAATATCTTTCCATCCGGAACTATTGCAAATTTTGATACCAATGCATCATACTGCTGCTGTTGTAGCAATAAAGCCTGTTTTTCGGCTGAAAAAAAGACGTTCGCCGGTTGTGGCTTATCTTCCATTGCAATGATTGATAATTGGGATTGACGGCCCCGGTTTACCAAGTCTACAATATTTGGTGAAAGATGCGCACCTGGCAATTTTTTTCCATCCAAGTTTGCAAGTCGTGTTTCATTATTGTATAGGTAAACATTTCGTTACCTGCAATGGCTAAGTTAAAATCTTGGCCCCTCAATTCCTGGTTAAACTGCATCAGTTTCTTTGCAAAGGTTTTGGCGGATCTGCCAGCATCTTTTTTATCAGAAAGCGATATCTTAACACCTTCAAATTTCAGGTGTTCAAATAACACTACCCTATCACACCGGGACTGCTTTTTAAAGTTTCCTTTCTTAGTTTTTTCCGCTCTCACAAACTGGAAATGCTTATTAAAATAATGGCTGTAAACTTTATCCAGGTTATCCAGCAATAAGGATAAATCCTTAAACTGAAAACATCTTATCTCTCCATGTTCATCAACATACATTACCCCGTCTGTATTGCTGTGTAAGGAAAATTCCAATCGCCAAACGTCTGTTTTTTCATTCCATCCGTTGGCCTTCCAATGGTCTCTTATCCAAGGCTTATCCTTTACCTGCTTAAGTTCTAACGATTTATTATACAGATAATAATTTACATCGCTGGTCTCTAATCCAAATTTTAATGATGATATGCCACCGGTCATTTTTCCCTTGTCTACACTCCAACTATCTCCCATCATTTTCATCTTTGCCGCTGTCTTTTTGATAAATAGCCGGTTGGTGAACATTTCAATAAACTCCTGACATTCTATAGTGTCAAAACGCTCGAAATCCGCTGCAATGTCGAACCTGGTAACGTTGATTAATGTCAATTGTAAATCATGGAAAAGGGATTGCACGAAGTGCAACAAATTATTTTGGTACAGATATTTATTGATTATTTTAATCAATCCGCTGTCTTCCTTCATGCACATTTCCGAACGTGGCTCTGATGCTAATACGGCTATCTCTTCATTTGTTACCCGATCCCGAATCTCATAAATTGCCTTAAAATTCCTGGTTTGAAATCCGGTTCTTTCCAACATATACCGGTTATCCAGTTCTTTTAATTCAGTGCTTTGCACCTTTTCAACTTTCCAGTTTCCGTCTTTATCCTGGATAGATACAGGAATTGCAGCAAACAGATTTTCAAAATCTTTTCGTGGTACCTTAACATGACATTGCAGCCAGTCAACAGAAATACAGTTGTGCATATTAGAATAAAGTTTTTTCTAATGATTTATAAAGTATTCTTTTAATTTCTTTCCAGTTATTAGAAACATATTTCTTTTCGCCTTCTTTGGTTATCACATATTATCTCCTTAACGTATTGGCAGTAAGGCCGCAGGCTCCCTATCCCTCTGCTAGGGAACCTGCGCAATGCCAGCTAGGGCAAGGTCCGGCTAGTTTTTGTCAGCTGTGTACGGCCCTTGGCGGTATACCATGTTTTGCCACGCCGCCGTGGACCATGGGCTGCGCGGGTCGGTCATGTTCAGGTTGTTGAAGTTGTTTAGGTAGAGGGACTGGTTGACTATTTGCTTGCCCATATACTCACCC
>CAIWKU010000077.1 GCA_903913355.1 uncultured Bacteroidota bacterium
AAGGTCTCTACAAGGTCTCTATAAGGTCTCTATAAGGTCTCTATAAGGTCTCTATAAGGTCTCTATAAGATTCTGGTAAAAATAAGAAAACACAGTGGTTTTACAATTTTTCAATACAGGTAATATTTATTATCACAACAAATTATCTTTTTGTTGGCTTTCGTTTTCTTTTATAAAAGTAAAAACAATTTTTATGAATCCAAACCTTTTTAGTAAAAAGCAGACAATAAAATCAGGTATAGAGTTTACACAATGGTAATGTGTACTTATCGTTTGCAAGTATTCATTTCTTGCTATCATAGAAAAAAATGGCACCCACGAAGGGTGCCTTATATATAATAGATGGGTTAACAGCGTTATGCTTTTATACTGCCAGCAGTTCCGCTGTTTCGGAAAGAGAAAGCTGGACCGTTTCGATATTCTTTTGCAATAATTCACGGATCCTTTCAATAACAGCAGGAACAACAGCTTCAATTTCCGGAGTAAGTTCAATTCCTTGTTGCTGTATTGATTCAATGCTTACTACAAACAAATCAATTTCGGGGATATTTCCTAATATCTGCATGGCACAAATCATATCCTTTAAACCAATATCATGCGTGCTCATGGCAGGAGGAAAATCTTTTGCAAAGCGAGGTTTGATTTGCCTGATTGTACCAGGAACGTTTCCATCCAGTGTAGCATCAACCAGGATTACATGTTCATATTTTTCAAAATATTCCAGCAGGTGAAATCCACCAGTTCCCCCATCCAAAATATCTACCCCTTCAAAAGGATTATTTTTTTCTAAAATATTGGCAACATGCACGCCAATCCCTTCATCACCCATCAGGTAATTCCCTATACCAAGTATTAGTGTTGATTTTTGTTGTTTCATGTTTGCCTTTTTATCAGTTTTCGGGGTTAGGTGTTTGATGTTTATCATTTTTAAATACATCTTCCTCGATAAATTTCCATCCACCACCCATACTACTGATTTCCCCACGACCTTCTACATAATCATGGAAGAATACAAGGTATACATGGATGACAGCAAAGAGAATGAAAAACCACATTGACCAGTGATGTATCTGGCGGGTAAGTATATCTCCACCCAGTAAAGCAGGAACCCAAGCAAATAATTTAGGTAGCCACCATCCTGACATAGAGGCGTATAATCCAAAACCGGTTAAACATTGCACCAGGAAAGCCAGAAATGATAAGAAATAAATAAATCCAGCCATGGCATTATGTCCAACACTTAAATGATCCTGTTGTTTACCATTTTTCTTTAACATGAGGATATCAATCTTAAAAACAGTCCACATTTCTTTAAAGAACCGTTTAGAAGTAGGTATAAACTGTTTCCAGTTTGCATATTTATTGCCTACAAATCCCCAGTAAATTCTAAAAAGGAAATTAAAGAAGAAAAGATAAGCAGCTGCAAAATGAATATACCTGAACCAGCCCATAGTATAAGTGGCGGATGCCTCCTTACTGCTGGCCAATGCCAATGGATCAGATATATAAAAACCAGTAACAATCAAGGCTAGAATCACCAGTGCATTCAGCCAGTGATAAAATCTCACTGGTAGCTCCCATACATATACCCGGCGCAACCTGTGAACATGTAAATATTTATTCGGCATAAAATATGTTTTTATGGTTAATCACCCAATACGCTAATACGACTAATGGTTTTTCCTTCCTCATCATACAGGTGCACACTGCATGCCATGCAAGGATCAAAACTGTGAATGGTTCTTAAGATTTCCAGCGGTTGTTTTTCATCCGCTACCGGTGTATCAATAAGAGAAGCTTCGTATGCGGACAATTGTCCTTTACCATCTCTTGGTGAAGCATTCCATGTGGTTGGAACCACTAACTGGTAATTAGCGATTTTCTGATCCTGGATATTGATCCAGTGTGCCAAAGCACCTCTTGGAGCTTCTGTATGACCCACACCAAAAGCTGATTTAGGCCAGGTGGCAGGATCAAATTTGCTCATTTCAGCCATCCGGGTATCTCCATTCTTAATATTAGCCAGCAATTGATCGTAGAATTCAAGTCCCCACTGTGCAGTCAATACACTTTCCAGACCCCTTGCAGCTGTTCTGCCTAAGGTTGAGAAAAGAGCAGCTATCGGAACATTCAGATCTTTTAATGCTTTGTCAACTACTGCTTTGAAGTCTTCTCTTCCTCTGGCATAACCTACCAAAACCCTCGCCAATGGACCAACTTCCATAGCATTTCCTTTCCAACGTGGCGTTTTCAGGTAACTATATTTATGATCTGTTTCCAAATGTTCGAAAGGAGGTTTAGGTCCGGAATATTTCACTTTACTTTCTCCTTTCCAGGGATGTAACCCTTTATTATCGCCATCTTTGTATTCATACCATGAATGAGAAATAAATTCCTGTATTTCATCATCCTTTTTCAGGTCCACATCATATAGTTTGGTGATATCCTTGTTCAGAATAGCGCCACCAGGAAATTTATAATTTGCAGTATCACGATATCCATTGGTAGGCAGATCACCATACACCATATAATTACCTAAGCCGCCGCCTATTGCACCCCAATCTTTATAGAAGGAAGCAATAGCCATCAGATCAGGAATATATACCTGCTCAATAAATTCTTTACCATCTTTTAACAACTGGCCTACATACGCAAGGCGTTCTGCATTCAAGCCACTTACATCATCAATGCCAATAGCACAAGCCATACCACCTACGAGATAGTTAGGGTGTGGATTTTTACCTCCAAAAATGGCATGAACTTTTACAATTTCTTTCTGCCACTCCAATGCTTCCAAATAGTGTGCAAGGCCGATCAGGTTAACTTCAGCAGGTAATTTATAAGCAGGATGGCCCCAGTATCCATTTGCAAAAATGCCCAACTGACCACTTTCTACAAATTTGCCAATCCTTTTCTGGAGGTCACTAAAATATCCTGGAGAGCTCTTTGGCCAATGGGAAATACTTTGTGCCAGTTCAGACGTTTTTTTAGGATCTGCTTTTAAAGCATTTACTACATCCACCCAGTCCATGGCGTGTAAATGATAAAAATGGACTACGTGGTCATGCATATATTGTGCACAGAACATTATGTTTCGAACCAATTCTGCATTAGGTGGAACCACAATATCGAGAGCGTCTTCTACGCAACGAACAGAAGTTAATGAATGGATGGAGGTACAAACTCCGCAAACCCTGCCCACAAAGGCCCAGGCATCTTTGGGATCTCTCCCTTGTAATATTTCTTCGAGCAATCGTACCATGGTACCACTGCTATAGGCATCTTTTATTTTACCGTTTTCAATATCTGCTTCAATGCGCAGGTGACCTTCGATTCGGGTAATCGGGTCAACAACAATTCTTTTACTCATATGGCTGGTTATAAGGTGATATAATATTTTTTTAAAAGGGAAGCACAACTTTCCATACAGTTAGGTATGTAGAGTTGTGCTTTTTTTGATCTCATGACCATTTTTTTTGAAAACATGATCGGGAAAATGATGAAACTAACATCATATGGCAGTATATTATTTCAATTCTTTTTCGCTTTCTTTTCCTTCTTCCTGATGTTCCTGTATAAATGTTGATTTGCCGATATTGGTTGCCACGGCATGACCCAATAAGGCTGCTCCGGTAACACCCAGGGCTACTTTACCTAAAGTGTCAGCGCTTGATTCAATGCCAAATCCCGCAAATGAGGAGCCTCTTTCATACAGTCTTCCATTATCCCAGAAATTTTCTTCGCTGCAACCAATGCATGGGTGACCAGATTGTATTGGATAACTCGTACCATTATTCCATTTCATTACACCGCAGGCATTATAGGTAGATGGTCCTTTACAACCCACTTTATATAAGCAATAGCCTTTTTTTGCATTTTCATCATCAAATGTTTCAACGAACAGGCCTGCATCATAGAATGGACGACGATAGCAGGTGTCGTGTACCCTCTTACTATAAAACGCTTTTGGCCTGCCCAGTTTATCCAGTTCCGGGATACGGCCAAATGTCAGATAATGAACAATGACTCCTGCCATAACTTCTCCAATTGGAGGACAGCCTGGAACTTTGATGATAGGTTTGTTCTTGATGATTTTATGAATAGGTGTAGCACCGGTAGGATTTGGTTTTGCTGATTGTACACAACCATTGCTGGCGCAACTTCCCCAGGCAATAATAGCAGCAGCTCCTTCAGAAGCTTCTTCTAATATTTGAAGAGATGTTTTACCACCAATCATACAATACACACCATCAGCACCCATTGGAACACTACCCTCAACACAAAGCAGGTATTTTCCTTTGTATTTTGTCATCGTGTTCTTTAATGCTTCCTCAGCCTGTGTTCCTGAAGCGGCCATTAAAGTTTCGGTATAGTCGAGAGAAATCTTATCCAGTAATATATCTGCCACTATTGGGTGAGAGGAACGGATAAAACTTTCGCTGCAACAGGTACATTCCTGAAAATGCAGCCAGATAACAGGCATTCTTTGTTTGGTTTCCATCGCTTTGGTTACCTGCCCGATGGCTGATTGCTCAAGCCCGATAAAAGCAGTCATCATACTTACAAATCTTACAAAATCACGGCGGGAGTACCCTTTCCGTAAAACCTCCTCATAATAGGTAGGTTGTGTTGTTATGGCATCGTTAGTCATCTTTAAATGGTTTTAATAGTGACAAGGTGAAACAAATCTAGTTTGGCTGAAAGCAGTTGTTTATGAGGATTGTCATTAAACCAGATGACTTTTATCATATTTAGGGGTATTTGCAAAATATAATATTGTACCCTAAAACCATACACATGAAAATGTATAAGCTTTTTTTAGCGATTGCTGCAATTATGAGTACCCCCCTGATTTCATTAGCACATCCAGGACATGGAGAAACGGGTGGGTATACTATTATCCATTATTTTGTTGAACCAGCCCATGCGATTGTTACCTATGGCATACTGGTAGCCACTATTGTATATGTTCAATACCTGCGCCGCAAGGAAAAAAGCAGTCATAACTAAGCCATGCATGAATTGTCTATTGTAATGAGCGTTATAGAAATAGCGCAGCAACAGGCTACCCATGCAAATGCAAGTATTATAGATGAAATTGAACTGGATATTGGCAGTATGAGTGGTATTGAAATGAGCGCCTGGGATTTTGCCTGGAAACAGGGTGTGAGAAATACGATTCTGGAAAATGCCATATCTAAAATCAATCTCATTGAAGCGAAAGCAAAATGTAATGATTGCGATGCAGAGTTCCCTATTGAGCATTATTATGATCCCTGTCCGGTTTGTGGAGAACACTTAATATCTATTATCCAGGGCAAAGAGCTTAGGGTAAAATCGCTGGTGGTTTCCTGAGTATTTTTTTATATCAATAAAATCAACCTTATGTGTGCAACTTGCGGATGCGATACTGACGCTACTTCAGCAATACATCATTTTGGAGATCACGAGCACGCGAGCCATCAACATGGCGAGCAACATACACATGATCATCCGCATCCTTCACCAAAAACAATTGTGGATGTTGAAAAAGATGTGTTATACCAAAATAATTTGCTGGCAGAAAGAAACCGGGGGTATTTTGATGCAAAAAATATTCTTGCATTAAACCTGGTAAGTTCTCCAGGCTCTGGCAAGACATCTTTGTTAGAAAGAACACTGATTGATCTTAAAGACAAACTAAAGTTTGCTGTAATTGAAGGTGATCAGCAAACAACTAATGATGCTGACAGGATTCATGCTACGGGCACAAAAGTTACACAAATCAACACCGGTAAAGGGTGCCATCTTGATTCACATATGGTATTACATGCATTGCAAGGTATGCGGCCACAGGAAAATTCAGTATTGTTTATTGAGAATGTAGGCAACCTGGTTTGTCCTGCTATGTTCGATTTGGGCGAAAAGGAAAGAGTGGTTATCATTAGTGTGACTGAAGGAGATGATAAGCCTTTGAAATATCCGGATATGTTTTATTCTTCTACGCTCTGTATTATTAATAAGATCGATTTACTTCCCTATGTTCCTTTTGACATTGATAAAGTAAAAACCAATGCCAAAAAAGTGAATCATAAGCTGGAAATATTGGAAGTAAGCTGCACAACGGGTCAAGGACTTGATCAATGGTACGAATGGTTACAGGCAAAAGTTACTGTTGCCGAATTAACATAAACCATGCAACTCTCTGTAAAATCATGAAACATACGTTTCACATTCATATCAATGGCATTGTACAGGGAGTTGGTTTTCGCCCCTATGTTTGCAGACTTGCAGAGGAAATGGGTATTACTGGCTATGTAAACAATACAGTCAATGGCCTTTTCATTGAAATGAATGCCTATGCAGACCAGGGGCGTAACTTTTATAATCAACTCATATTTCATCCTCCCCAAAATGCAATTATTTCCGAGCATAGCATTCAGTTAACGAATACTAAAAAATTTTCAGGCTTCACCATTCAGCAAAGCAGCAATCATGAGGAGCCTGATATGATGATTACCCCGGATATTGCCATCTGCCCGGAATGTAAAAATGAACTGACCAGCCTTTCTGATAAAAGGAGCGGCTATGCATTTATCACATGCCTTAATTGCGGCCCCAGGTACTCAATTATTGAGGAACTTCCTTACGATAGAGAGAACACAACAATGGCTGATATTGTAATGTGTGAAAGCTGCCAGAATGAATATAGTAATATACATAACCGACGTCATTATAGTCAGACCAATTCCTGTCCTGATTGTGCAATAAAAATGCACCTATATAGCAATCCGGAAACAGAATATAGTTG
>CAIWKU010000078.1 GCA_903913355.1 uncultured Bacteroidota bacterium
AGTGCCTATTTGCATTAGAAAGCCAACTCTTTCTAAAGATTAAATTATTATATTTATTTTATATATAAATTGCCTGTAATAAACTAATGAACCTATGAAAAGATGGACATTCCTCTTTACTGCTTTAGTACTAACCCTATCTGCAGAAAGTCAGGGAAAATTCATTACTGTTAATAAGCAGCAATACCAGCAGGGAGATACGCTTTCTATTTCCTGCAATTTGGCTGACTATAAAAAGGATAGTATTCATTTTGCTACTTTATACTTGTTTATTGAGAATATCGATACCAAACAATTATGGCGTTATCGTTATCCAATGATCAATGGTGAGTCAAAAGCTTCGCTGGTGATTGATAGCAGTATCAGTGATGGGAGATACCGCCTGAATTTTTTAGCGAGTAAACAATTTTTCAGTATCCGCGGAAATACAGGCACTGAAGGGAAATTAGGATTGGATTATGCAATGGTTACCCAAAGCAAGCAAACAATCTCCAATAAACTCACAACTGATGTGAATGGAAACTTTTCAATAAAAGGGCTATTGTATCAGGATACCAGCTATTTTATTTTTTCTGCACCGGGTGCAAAAAATGATATCAATATTCATATTCGCACTCCCCTCGATTCTTTATTTGTAAGTGATAACTCCATTTCACAGATAATCGAAATAGGTAAAGTACAGTCTGTTATGCCACTCACTATCGAAAATGAAAAGAACTATGAAATAGAAGTTGATAAGTTCATCATTACCAATACAACACTCCCAGATGTATTGGTAACTGCCAGCAAGAAAAAGAAAGTTGATATGTTCAATGCTCAATTCAGTTCTGGTGTATTCAATAATCCCAATGCACGCATATTTGATGGCCTCGAAGATGACCATATTGCACAAAGTCCGGGGATTTTTCAATTTTTGCAGGGGCGGGTTGCAGGTTTATTAATCACGCCACGTAACGGAGGATATATTTTTCAATGGAGGGGCACCAGTAATTTTAGGGGAGGATCTAATGTGGATGTATATGTAGATGAAATAAAAATAAATAATGTGGGAGATTTTATTCTAAACCCTTCTGAAGTAGCCATGATCAAGGTATACCCGCCACCCGCATATTTAACGGCTGGTGGACAAAACGGCGCCATTGCTATTTATACAAAAAGAGGTGAATTTGAAGAATATGGCCCTGGTAAAAACAGGTTTAAGGTACTTGGCTATACCCCGGCAGAAACTACCTGGAAAGTGAATAAATAATAACCAGTTTGTTTAGCTTTTTTGATAAAATAATCATTAGCAACTCAGTTCATTGCATTTGGTATCTCTGACTTCAGTTTCCAAAGTGCTGTGCTGAATATTCAGGTGTTCAAATGAATGTTTAAGCCTGTCTTTTATTTTTTGTGTCTCTGGTAAAGTCGTTGACTCTTCTACAGTAATATGAGCCGTAAGTGCATTTTGCGTGGTACTGATTGCCCAAACATGCAGATGATGTATTTCCAAAACACCTTCTGTTGACAAAGCTTTTTCCCGGATCTTCTGAATATCGATATTAGGAGGTACTCCATCCAGTGATAAGCGAAGACTTTCTCTCAGCAGGCGCCAGGTTCCCAAAACAATAACTATGGCAATAATGATACTAAAAACAGGATCCAGCCAATACCAACCTGTATAATGGATAATGATACCGGCAATAACCAAACCCAGCGAAACCACTGCATCTGATAATAAATGCAGATAGGCACTTTTCAGATTGATATCTTTCTCTTTATTGCTGGCAAATAAGTAAGCAGTAAACGCATTAATCAATATACCAATACCCGCAACTACAGCAATGATTCCTCCCTGTAATGGTTCCGGGTTTATAAGCCGGTGTATCGCTTCATACACAATTGCGCCAATTGAAACCAGTAAAACAACCGCATTAAATAAGGCAGCTAGTATCGAAGTTTTTCGATACCCATACGTGTACTTGTCATTGGGTTTTACTTTTAGTAAACGGAAAGCCAATAAGGATATAGCCAAAGCACCCACATCTGCCAGATTATGGCCTGCGTCACTTAACAAGGATAATGAATGAGTATACAGACCAAACAATACCTCAATCAGCACAAATAAAAAATTCAATACAATACCCACCAGAAATGCTCTGTTGATACTGGTTAGTTCAACAGGGTGGTGGTGGTGATGGTGGTTGTGATCATGATCGTGCGAGTGTGCCATAGCAGATCAAATATCAGATATTTTTTTTGCTAGGGAATTGAATATACTTGTTTTCGGTAAAAAGCAAGTAGGATAAGGTATATAGAAGAAGTTTTTAGTAACCCTGTTGCAAATTTTGCAAAATCATTTTCGGTATAACAGGAAAGTATACATGGATTTACTTGCATCTAAAGTAACCTACCATTTTAAAGATGCACTCGGGTGCTGGATGGCACCTGTCTTTTTACCACGGCCAGTAGATGATTAATATTCACAATATTTTCCGAATCCTCTTTTGTAATGGATATATGCCAGGTTTGCTCAATCGCATTAAACAGGTACAGCATTTCCCATTCAACCATGTTCAGATCTTTTTTCAGATCAGTCTTAGGCGTTAAAGCGGGAGAGTAGATATTTAACTTTTGCTTTAGCAATTTCTGAATACTGGTTACGATAGGTTGCATAGTGGCTTTTTTATGTCTTAACATAGAAACATAATAGACCAAAAACGCTGCCAAACGTTTACTAAGGACCTGTTAAATCGAAATATCCTAGGTTATATATCTGTTTTTAAGTTTTTTTTAATATCAGATTAATACCAAATAGAGTTTTATGAATAAATAATACGTTGGTGGTTAACCGCTATTGTTCAAATGGAAACAAAAGGCAAAAATTATTTTACAACTATCATTTATTCTATAGCTACTAAACTTAACTGGGTAAGAATCCTTTTGTTTACATCAGATTTCTTTTACTCATTTTGTATTAGTCAACATCAACTTAAATAGGTATCAAAGCAAGTTATCCTCTGTACTTTTTATTTAACATTTTAGTAATCACTTTCTGGTATTTATCAGCGTCTTATAAGTATAAAATCATAGGTTATGAAAAAATTACTCATCATCATTTTACTAGCCGGAGCATTTTCAACAGTAAATGCCGGCTTACCAGGACATTTTGCCGGAGGGGGATATTATGGTCCCAGAACAACGGTGGTTATTGGAGGGTATTATTCTCCCTTTTATCCATCGTTTGGATATTATGGTTATCCATATTACGGAGCTTACAGGATACCGTATCAGCCGTCTAAATTGGACCAGCAGATTGCAGACATCATACATGACTACGATCAAAAGATCGCTTCGGTTCGAATGGATGAAAACCTGCCTGGAAAGGAAAGAAGACGAGAGATCAGAGAATTAAAGGCGGCGAGAGACAAAGAAATTGATATTGCAAAAAGAGAGTATTATAAAAAATAATGATTCCTTAATGCAATAGGATCCCTTAGTCTGTAACCGCAGCCATAAACCGTGCCTTGGTGCCTTGGTGTGGAATTAAATCTCACACCAAGGCACCAAGGCACGGTTTATGGCTGCGGTTACAGACTAA
>CAIWKU010000079.1 GCA_903913355.1 uncultured Bacteroidota bacterium
GATTCCAATCCAGAACCAACGCCGAAGAGAAAGGGTGATATCAGCAACTGGACCCCATAAAAACCGCCATAAATTAGCGGAAACCCCCAGCGCCACGATATCTGCCGCCATTTCTACCGAAAAACCATTATGGGTGAGCAGATAGGGCAAAGTAACTGTTGCAAAACCAAAACTGATGCCATAGGGAAGAACTAAAAAAAATATATACCAGGGCTTTGTATAAATTTGATCGCGCATAATTCAGCTTAGACAAACAATCTAATAATTATTACTGATATGTAGATGCAAATAAGCTACTAATATTGTATCCGCAATCATGGTTTGTCAATGATTACTTCTATTTCGCTTCGCATAATGAAATCAATCCTTATAAAAACTACTATATACTGCAGGTTGAAATTGGTTTAATTTGTAAACATCCGTACATTTAATTATCTGGTCAGCCTAAAAAATATACACCGATGGAAACAGAAAACGCTTTAGAGAATCAGCCGGCATTACCTACCTCTTCCCCAAAAAAAGAGAAGTTGCATGTCTATTCAGAAAGGAACTGGAAAGAATATCTTGGAGAATCTGCTTTGATTGTTTTTAGTGTGGTATTAGCACTTTTTCTGACAGAATATATCAACAAACAACATGAAAAGGAAACCACTAAAAACATGATACAAAGTGTGGTTTCAGAGTTAAAGAATAACAAAAAATTCGTTCTTGAAATGCAGCAATATAATCTGCAGGTGCTACATAAAATTGATCTGGCTTTATCTGACAAAAAAATACTGTCAACAATCGTTACCAATGACGAGTTTCACCTGGATAGTATTGCGCCACTAGGCGTATTGTACCGATTCCTGGATAATGCAGCTTGGACGATAGCCAGAAATAATAATATTATGGCCAAGTTGGATATTGAAACCGTTTCGAAGCTTACAAGATTATATATGAACCTGGAGCATATCTCTAAAGTAGAGGAGGAAGTTGGTAAAGTAATTATTGACAGGAGTTCCAGAGACCCCAGACAAGCACATACTACTTTAATACTGATCAGGGATTTGTATCATGGATGGTCGGTTGACAGGGTAAAAGATTTACTTCCTGAATTTGATAGTACAATCAGCAAGTTAGAAGCGTATCAATAATTGCACTAGCTATTTATTATCATCTTTCCCAATTAAAATTTACGAAGCATGAAGCCGAGTGTTTTTTTACTATTTTTTTTGTGTATAGCTGTATTTGGCTTTACGCAAACACCTGAATACCGATTACTGGTTAAAAAAGCAGATTCATTATATACTTCACATCAATACAAAGCATCCGGAATCACTTACTCTGAAGCTTTCAAAATCAATCAATGGAAAGGGGTGCCCATTGATCGATATAATGCTGCTTGTTCATGGGCGATGGCTGATAATTTAGACAGTGCTTTCTTTCAGCTTAACCTGATTGCGGTAGGTGCTGGTTTTTCAGATTACGAGCATATTATTAAAGATTACGATCTCAGTTCACTAAGAACTGATGCGAGATGGCAGCCTTTACTGGAAATCATTAAACGTAACCAGGAAAAAGAAGATGCCAAACTAAATAAAAGCCTGATCATCATCCTGGATTCCATATATAAGGATGACCAGTTATACCGACTCAAAATCAATGAGATTGAAAAGAACTATGGCTGGGAATCTAAAGAAATGAAAACTCTCTGGGCCACTATTGGCCTTAAAGATTCAATTAATCTAATCAAAACCAAAGCCATACTTGATAAATATGGTTGGTTGGGAAAAGATATCATTGGTGAAAAGGGAAATACAACCCTGTTTCTGATTATTCAACATGCCGACTTGACTACACAAACAAAATACCTGCCTATGATGCGGGAAGCAGTGACTCATGGAAATGCAGCTGCTGCTAATCTTGCATTACTCGAAGACCGGGTTGCTATAAGACAAGGCAAAAAACAAATTTATGGAAGCCAGATAGCGCGAGATCCTGATACCAAAGAATACTATGTATCCCCTTTAGATGATCCCGATAATGTAGATAAGCGCAGAGCCAACGTTGGGTTAAATACCATGGCCGAATATGTGCAATACTGGCAAATGAAATGGGATCCGGAATCCTATAAAAAAGAACTGCCTAAAATAATAGCCAGGGAAACAAAAATGCGCAATCCGGTTAAAGCAAAGAAATCCTAACTATTTTTCATTTCTGCGGGTAAAAAGAAAAAATTAATCCGGTCCTGCCCGTTAAACGCTACCAGGTTTCCATCCTGGTATATTCTTATACAA
>CAIWKU010000080.1 GCA_903913355.1 uncultured Bacteroidota bacterium
ATCGAAGATCTGTTTCAAAAAAAGACTGGATACCGATGCTTAATCTGTTAATGCCTGCTTCTCTCCATTCATCGGATTTTTCTTGCGTAATATCATCCGGATTAGACTCCAGCGTAATCTCTGCAGTATCAGCAATCCGGAAATTTTCTTTTAATACGGTGATCAGTTTCTTCAGGTCTTGCTTTTGCAAAAGTGAAGGCGTTCCTCCTCCAAAATAAAGGGTGTCAATGGTATCTGACAGATAAGTTTGCTGTATCCTAATCTCCTTTTCAATGGCCTGAACCATATCTGGCATTTTCTGTAAGGAAGTGGAAAAATGGAAATCGCAGTAATGACAGGCATTTTTACAAAAAGGGATATGGATATAGATACCTGACATGAAAATAATTGATTTGATTTTGGACGAAATTACTGGTTTGTTTGGCGATTGGCGTTTCTTCTCGAACTAAACCAAACTCTCAACTCAAAAGCCCAAACCATTCCATATTTTTGCACAAATTCATTTCTTGAAGTATTTCTTTCTGATAATTTTTGCATTAGCTACAACACTGAGCTGTTTTGCACAGGTAGATACTGTTCCGGTTACCGAAACCACGCATATATCGCTTCCTAAATTGCCGGTAGTCAAAAAAATCATTACCCAAAGAAAAAATGCAGATAGCATTGGGAACCGGGTTATCGAAGAAGGGCAGCCAAAAGAATTGCCAGAATCAGCGGGCATAGTATCATCGGATAGCAGTAAACAGATAGATTCTGTACGAAAGGATTCTGTACCGGTATTAGTCCGGGTTTCTGTAAAAGATACAGGTACCTACCGGAAATTTGAGACACATCCCTTTTTGCCATTTCAGGCAATTCCAATATATATGCTGGTAACGTATCATCAGCCGGAATCAAAAGATGAACTTTTTTACCTGATGGCGGCCATTATGTTCGGTCTGGCATTTATCCGGGCGGCATTTCCCAAATATTTCAGGAATCTCTTTGTTGTATTTTTCCAGACTACCCTTCGACAAACCCAATCCAGGGAACAACTGCTTCAGGATAACCTGGCTTCTTTATTGATTAATCTATTGTACATCATCTGTACCGGGTTATATATCACCTTACTGATACAATACAAACACTGGAGCCAGGCACCTTTTTGGTCGCTGGCATTCGGATCGGCAGGGATATTATCGCTTGTGTATCTGGGAAAATACCTGTTTCTAATATTTGCCGGATGGGTTTTCAATACCAAAGAAGCAGCCGGAGCCTATACATTTATTGTATTTATGGTAAATAAAGTGATCGGGGTGGCCCTGATCCCCTTTTTACTGGTCCTGTCATTTTCCGGCCCAACAGTGATAGAGATTTCCGTAACGGTTTCGCTGGCCTTAATTGGGGTACTTTTTGTATATCGTTACCTGGTTTCTTTTTTGGCATTGCAGAATAAACTGAAAGTGAATGCGTTGCATTTTTTCCTGTACCTTTGTGCCGTCGAAGTGCTTCCGCTAGTATTGATTTATAAGTTATTGATCAATTATATGGCCGGAAGTTTTTAATTTTGTACTTCTTTAGATTAGCAGCATGATAAAAAACGGGTCAAAAAGTTCAGCTACTGTCAAAGCGCCAAGACGAATTCTGATTTCCCAACCAAGGCCGGAAAGTGACAAATCTCCCTATTTTGACCTGGAGCGGAAATATAGTGTGGAACTATTTTTCCATCCTTTTATCAAACTCGAAGGCATCCCCGCAAGAGAATTTCGTAAGCAGAAGATCGATATCATGTATTATTCGGCAGTCATGTTTACCAGCCGTAATGCTATAGACCATTTTTTCAGGATGTGCGAAGAAATGAAAGTAACCATCGGGCAGGATACCAAATATTTCTGCATTACCGAAGCGGTTGCTCTTTATCTCCAGAAATTCATTTTATACCGCAAACGCAAAGTATTTTATGGCGCTGATGGCACCAATAAAAGCATGTTTGATGTGATCAATAAACATAAGGAAAACGAAAAGTTCCTGTATGTATGCAGTGAAAACCAACAGGATAACGAGATCGTTAACTGGCTCAAAACCAATAAATGCGAGTATCAGCTCGGATTCATGTATCGTACTATCAGCAATGATATTACGGAAGTACTGAAAGGAAAAGATTTTGATGTGATCTGTTTTTTCACACCCAGCGGCGTAAAAAGCCTGTATGATAATTTCCCTGGTTTCAAACAAAATGGAACGGTGATCGGTGCTTTTGGAAACAATACTTCCAAAGCGGTAGAAGAAGCCGGAATGAAACTGGATATCAAAGTACCTTCTCCGCAAAAACCAAGTATGGTTGCTGCATTGGATCAATTTTTATTAAGTACCACAGCTCCTTCCAAAAAATAGTCAGATAATATCTCAAAATATTTATCAGCCCCTCCTTTGAGGGGCTTTTTAAATACAGTTAACTTGCCATCAATTCGTTTCTTCAACATCTATGCAAGCAAATCATACCAATCACCTGATCTCGGAAACCAGCCCTTATTTATTACAACATGCCCATAACCCGGTAAACTGGTATCCCTGGGGCGAAGAAGCTTTGCAAAAAGCCATTGAAGAAGATAAACCTATACTGGTAAGTATTGGGTATTCAGCCTGTCATTGGTGTCATGTTATGGAAAGAGAAAGCTTTGAAGATGGAGCTACCGCAGCCTTAATGAATGAATGGTTTATCAATATCAAAATTGATAGAGAAGAACGCCCGGATCTGGATCATATTTATATGGATGCGGTTCAGGCTATGACAGGAAGCGGGGGATGGCCCTTGAATGTATTTCTGACACCCGAACGAAAACCATTTTTTGGGGGCACGTATTTTCCTCCTGAAAAAGCGTTTAACAGGCCGAGTTGGAAGGAAGTATTAGCGGGCGTCAATAAAGGGTATCGGGAGAAAAAAGCCGAGATTCTTTCGCAAGCCGAAAATCTGACAGAACACCTGCTTTCGGCCAATTCATTTGGTATTCAATCACCCGAAACAGCAAATGGAACTTTATTTTCTGAAGAATCACTTTCCCGTATTGCAGAAAATATTCTTACCAATGCAGATACAGAATGGGGTGGTTTTGGCAAAGCACCCAAGTTTCCACAAACCTTTTCAATAGGGTTTCTGTTGCGGCATTACCATTATACCCATCATCCGGATTCATTACAGCAGGCATTACTGAGTCTGGATAAAATGTGTCAGGGAGGTATCTACGACCATCTGGGCGGTGGCTTTGCCCGATACAGTACGGATGCCAGATGGCTGGCGCCACATTTTGAAAAAATGCTATATGATAATGCCTTACTAATTGGTGTACTGTCCGAAGCATTTCAAATTACCGCCACCCCTGCTTATGAACAAGTAATTAAACAGACCCTGGGCTTTATTGAGCGGGAAATGACCAGTACTGAGCAGGGGTTTTACAGTGCATTGGATGCAGATAGTGAAGGGGTGGAGGGCAAATTTTATACCTGGCAAAAAGGGGAAATTGATGAGCTATTGGGCGAACAGTCTCCTCTTTTTTGTGCTTTCTATGATGTCAGTGAAGCCGGTAACTGGGAACACACTAATATTTTATGGCTAAAAGAATCCCTTGCCAGCCTGGCCCAAAACCAGGGAATTGAGCCTGCATTATTGGAGAAAACCCTGGAAGAATCCAGGAATACCCTATTCAATCATCGCTCAAAACGGATACGCCCATTACTGGATGATAAAATTTTACTCGGATGGAATGCACTGATGAATACCGCCTATTCAAAAGCATTTGCGGCTACAGGTATTGAAGGATATAAAGAAAAAGCCATTCAAAATATGGTATTTCTAGAAACTAAAATGAGAGGGGCTGAAGGAAATTGGTACCATACCTATAAAAATGGAAAAGCCGGAATACCGGCATTTTTAGATGACTATGCCTACCTGATCGAAGCCTATATCCACTTGCAGGAAATTACCGGAGAGGGCAACTATCTGAAAAAGGCAAAAACACTCACAGAATGGGTAATCCTCCATTTTGTAGAAGAAAAAACAGGATTCTTTTTCTATACCGGTAAATCGCAATCCGATGTGATCCTGAGAAAAAAAGAGGTCTATGATGGGGCCATACCCAGCGGAAATGCGGTAATGGTAAGAAATCTACTCTACTTATCAGTGGTTTTTGACCAGCAAAACTGGACAGAGCATGCCCATGATCTGGTGCAATCCATGGGTAAAGCCATTGTCAATTATCCGGGGTCTTTTGGGGTATGGGCTATGGGTGTATCAACTGTTACCCGCGGACAATCCGAAATAGCCATGGTTGGGCAACAGGCCAGCCGATTTTTGCGTCCTTTATTGCAAAGGTTTATTCCGGATAAGATTCTTCAGGTGGCGGAAACTAATTCAGCGGATTTTCCGTTATTAACTGGTAAAATGCTGCCTGCGGAGAAGGAGAGGGTCGATTTTTACCTTTGTAAGAATTATGCTTGTAGTGAACCCTTTACAGAACTTACAAGCCTTTTAGCAAATGTGTAACAAAAGAATGCTGTAATTTGCTTTCATGACAGCGGCCTTGGCCCCATTTGAAAAAATTGAATCTTAGAAACTGAAAGTAATTTTACCCAGAATTGCAAAATTATTGGTAACAAAATCGTAAAATCGGCACAACTGCCGATGGAAAACTTATATTTGTCACTGTCATAAATCAGTTCCGTACAATGAAAGGTTATTTAACTACCATTAGTATAGTCGTTTTTTCGTTAACCCTAAGTTCCTGCTTTAAATTAAAGAAGGCAAAAGGGCTACCCGATGATGGCCAATTACATGGCGTGGCACCCACGTCAAGAGCGAGTATGGGTACACCTTTGAACATGGTGTTTATTCCACCGGGAACCTTCCATATGGGGCCTAGCGATGAAGATATCAGCTACAATTATATTACCCGTAACAGACAGGTTTCAATTCCTGGTTTCTGGATGGATAAAACTGAGATTACAAATAATCAATATCGTCAGTTTGTTAACTGGACAAGAGATTCCCTTGCATTTAAAATCTTGTTTGGTTCAGGTATCAATAAATCAAATGATACAATGGCGGTTGACTGGAAAAAAATGGCTACCGTAAAATATGATCGGAATACCATCGAAAAATTAAATGAACTGAACCTGGCCCCGGATAACCGTTTATATGGTAAGCCGGAAATTGATCCTGATAAAATTGTTTACCGCATAGAATATTATGATTTGGCATCTGCAGCAAAAAGAGATAATGCGGGCTTAAACAAAAGCAATTTTATTATCAGGGCTGATCAGAAGATATATCCAGATACGTTGGTATGGATGAGGGATTTCTCTTATTCTTATAATGAACCCCTTACCAAAATCTATTTCTCTCACCCTTCTTATGGAAATTATCCGGTAGTAGGTATTAACTGGAAACAGGCAGTGGCTTTTTGTCACTGGAGAACGCATATTCAAAATGCTTACCTAGAGAAAAAGCGACTGGTAACCAATGGAGACTATCGCTTGCCTAGTGAAGGTGAGTGGGAATATGCGGCTCGTGGCGGACTTACCAATTCTATGTATCCATGGGGGAACCCGTATTTGCGGAATAAAAAAGGATGTTTACTGGCCAACTTCAAACCCGGAAGAGGTAATTATGCGGAAGATGGTGGATTCTATACAGTAAGGGCGGATGCTTACTGGCCTAACCAATATGGGTTATATAATATGGCGGGTAATGTAGCTGAGTGGACAGGTTCTTATTTCTACGAGGGTGCTTATAATTTAATGTCTGATTTGAGTCCGGATATACGTTACGAAGCAAAAGATTCTGATCGTCCAAGAGAAAAACGAAAAGTGGTTCGTGGTGGTAGTTGGAAAGATATTGCGTATTTCCTGCAGGTAAGTACACGTAACTATGAATACCAGGATACGGCTAAATCGTATATTGGTTTCCGTTGTGTAATTGACCTGACTCCGAAAATGAAACGTTAGAAAACAACCGAACTGGAGTATCGTTACAATTTTTTATATAGAAGCTGGTTCGGGAATAACCGGACGGTATAAAATTCAAAAAACTAAAAGACAAGATAATGGCAGCTGCAATCCCTCCTAAAGTCACAAAATGGTTTGATGTATTTGTATCTATTGCCGCTGCGGTGGTAATTTATGGTGCTTTACAGAAATTGTTACACTCCGATATTGCTGATATCATGTTAAAGATCGGGTTAACGGTAGAAGCCGTTATCTTTTTAGGATATGGGGTACTCTATATTATCTACCCGGCTATTGATGACCATGAAGTGCATTTGCCGGGTAAAGAAGAAAAAGAAAATACTGCTTTAAAAAGCATGGAGAAAATGTTGAGTGAAGCAGATATTACACCCGCCAGTCTTTCTAAACTGAGTGCCGGTTTCCAGAAACTGGGAACTACGGTTACACAGATTTCTGAAGTGGGTGATGTAGTAAAATCGACTTCCGATTTCTCTAATAAAACCAAAGAAGCGACTATTGCATTGGGCTCAATCAAAGATGCCGCCAATGTTGCCTCACAATCACTTGCCGGTTTTCATGGTGCTTCAGATAGTACCAAAGAGTTTCATGTACAGATGCAGTCATTGACTAAAAATTTGTCGTCATTAAATACAATTTACGAGCTGGAATTACAGGAAAGCAATAATCACCTGAAAGCATTGAACCAGTTTTATGGTAAACTGGCGCAGGCATCCACCGCAATGGCGGGTAGTG
>CAIWKU010000081.1 GCA_903913355.1 uncultured Bacteroidota bacterium
CTGGGCCAAATCCAATGGTTACATTACTATTTGTCCAATTATAAATAGTTCCAGCCACTGCCCCTCCAAAAAGGATATCTGAAGTGTTCATTCCATTCAAAACTTCCTGACTAGTTACTGCACTAACAGTTGGGGTTGGGTTTACAGTAATTGCTAAAGTAAATGTTAGACCACTATTGATTTCAGTAACCAGATATGATACAATTATAGGAGCATTGGTAAGATTCCTTAGGGTTTGATTTATAGAAGGTAAAGCATTTGCAACTATTGTATTTGATGATCCACCAGTAAAAAGACTCGGACTTGTAGGAGTTTGCCAATTATAAGCACCCCCAACTCCAAATTTTGCAACATCGGACCAGGAAAAGGAAACATTACTACATTTCGTTAATGTAGGGGCATATTGCGCATGCGAAGCAAAAGCGGATAATAAGAAAACAATAAGCAGGTAAACTTTCCGCATAGTCTTGGTATTGTGGATATTACAAATAAATTTAAGGCAGCTTATTCAGAAATCGACTTAAACAATAACTTAATTCTTTGCTGTAGTTTTTTTACTACACCCTGATAGCCAAGTAATTAGGTGTAAAATTATAAGCAGGTTTCTGGTGAAATGACTCGGTTTATTTGAAAAGCGTTGTCTGGAATAATAAGTTTCTTTTTAAACCTTGGAAATTCATCAGGAAGAGATTTTTGCTGCTCTGACAATCTGAGTTGATTTACAGTTATTTAGAACTATTGCGTTCTATCAAACTGCTTTTCAAAACAATCTTATCAATCCGGTTCCCAAATGTTTTTTTTTCAATCATTCTGAATAAAAGGCTGGCAGATTCTTTTCCGATTTCAAATGCAGGCTGGGTAATGGTGGATAGGGAGGGAGATAGTAAGGAAGCCGTTCGTAAATTGGAAAAACTGATGATTTTGATCTGCTGGGGTATTTTTAGTTTGATATCATTACATACATAATAAGTAGAAATGGCCAGTTTTTCTACCGTGGCGAAAATACCGTCTGGCCGGTCTTTTTTTGCGGATAGCATGTTTTTGATCAGGTTCAGATTGTTTTCATTATCATTATTACATTGGATAACCAGCTTAGGGTCCAGTTTAATAGCATGCTTTTTTAGCGCATCCTCATAACCCTTCATTCTTTTATGGGTGATGGAGAGATAATTGGATAAGGATAGACAGGCAATTTTTTTACAACCCGCATTGATCAGGTGTTCTGTGGCTTTAAAACCACTTTCATAATCATCGGTGGTTACCGTGGGACAATCCATCTGCTCCGGAACCCTGTCGAAAAATACCATGGGAATACCGGTTTCGTGTAATGAAACCAGGTGATGAATACTTTCAGTATCCCTGCAAAGTGAGATCAAAACACCATCTACCCGTCCGCCTTGTAAGTGACGGATGGTTGCTTCTTCATTTTTATAATCTTCATGGGTGAGATAAGTCAATAAATGATATCCTTTCTGCTGTGCCACCATTTGAATTCCATCCAATGCAAGGGCAAAGAAGTTATTGGCTATTTCAGGAATGACTACGGCAATGGTAACGCTCTTTTTTCTTCTCAGGCTACTGGCAAATGGGTTTGGCTGGTAATTCATTTTTTCGGCCATAGCCAGCACCCGTTTCTTGGTCTCGGCACTGATCTCATAACTATCCCGAAGGGCTTTGGATACAGAAGAAATCGACAAGCCCAATTCCTCAGCCAGCTTTTTTAAATTTGTATTACTCATAATATATGGCAAGCATCAGGTAATCAAAAATCAATCCCTTACAATGGGGTAAGTTACATCCATTTACGAAAAAAAAGAAAACGTTTTCGTAAGTGGACAACCCTTTTTAATAAAACCAATGGCTGAAATAGCTAAAAGATTTAGGGCTGGATAGATATATGGGTAGCTTGTTTCTTTACCTACCGGTATTGGCTAAAGTTTTAGATATTGGCTACGAAAAGGTTTTCGTAGAATAAGCAGATTGGCTAAGCGGTTAGCAGTAAATTAGTTACGTAAATATTGAATCGTAATAGAGATAGAAAACGATCAGGATCATAAACCGAGAATTATTATGCGCATTGCTTGCTTTTTTATAGCTGTATTTTTTGGAACCCATGCTCTAGTGGCTCAGCAACCTGTAAGACTAATCACTTTAGATCCGGGTCATTTTCATGCTGCCCTGGTGCAAAAATCAATGTATCCACAGGTAGATTCTGTTGTATATGTGTATGCGAAAAAAGGGGATGACCTGCAAATGCATCTCGATAAAATCAATGCATATAATGCCAGCATCCTATCTCCCACACATTGGAAAGAAACCGTGTATACCGGAGATGATTACCTGGCTAAAATGCTAGCAGAGAAAAAAGGTAATGTAGTGGTACTTGCGGGTAATAACCAGTTGAAAACAGATTATATTTTACAATCGGTTCAGGCAGGGTTTCATGTTTTTTCAGATAAGCCCATGGTGATTAATGAAAAGGGTTTTAAACAATTGGAAAAAGCATTTGCTATTGCTGAAAAAAAGAAATTGCTTTTATATGATATCATGACGGAGCGTTATGAAATAACCACTATCCTTCAAAGAGAATTATCCATGCAGACTTCTGTATTTGGGAAACTGCAAAATGGCACGGAGGCTGATCCGGCTGTTAC
>CAIWKU010000082.1 GCA_903913355.1 uncultured Bacteroidota bacterium
AAAAAAATATCTGGGTAGGAGATTTTATCAGAGAGATGCAAATGGCCTATGCGGCTGCCGATATTGTAATCAGCCGGGCCGGGGCGATGTCGGTTGCTGAACTATGTGTTGCCGGAAAACCTGCTGTATTTGTTCCTTTTCCATTGGCAGCAGAGGATCACCAGACCGTGAATGCGATGTACCTAGTAAATAAGCAAGCTGCACTCATCATACCAGATAAAGAGGCAAAAGAAAAACTGGTGGCAACTATCATAGACCTTTCTAAAAAAAAGGAATTAGAGAAAACATTGGCAAAGAATATAAAACAGCTGGCTGTTTTACACGCAGACGAAACCATTGCAAAAAGTATACTGACAATTATTAGTGAATAAACTGGCTCATATACAAAAAATCTATTTTATCGGTATCGGTGGTATTGGTATGAGCGCCCTTGCGCGATATTTTGTATCGAAAGGGGTAAGTGTTAGTGGATATGATAAAACAAGTACCCCGCTTACACGCGAGTTGGAAGCTGTTGGTATAGCTATACATTATCAGGAAGATATGGCATTAGCTCCCATGGATGCAGATGTTATTGTGTATACACCCGCTATTCCTGCAAGCCATATTGAATTGGTATACTATCGGGAAAATAAGTATACCGTAGTAAAGAGAAGTGATGTGTTACAGTGGATAACGGAAAGCTCATTTAATATATGTGTAGCCGGTACGCATGGAAAGACAACCGTTACTTCTATGATTGCTCATTTGCTAAGGCATTCGGGGTATGGGTGTAATGCTTTTTTGGGGGGGATTGCTGCCAATTATCAAACCAATTTCTGGAGTAATGAAAGAAATGTAGTAGTGGTAGAAGCTGATGAATATGATAGAAGCTTTTTGAAACTGGTACCAGATGTAGCGGTGATTACTGCTATGGACCCGGATCATCTGGATATTTATGGAACAGCAGAAGAAGTAGAGAATGCATTTGTTCAATTCTCAGGTAAAGTGAAACCCGGGGGATGTCTGGTTACCAAATATGGATTGAGAAGAAGTGATGCGTTGCATGCTGATCATCATTTTACGTATGATTATAATCATACAGCTGCTGATGTATTTTCTACAGATTTAACCATACAGGATGGCAGCTATGTATTTACGGTTCGATCTAAGGAATGGATGATAGCGGATATTGTTTTGCCTATGGGCGGGTTGCATAATATTGAAAACTGTATTGCTGCCGTTACTGTTGCCAAATACCTGGGCATTGAGGATACAAAGATCAAAGCTGCGATTGCAGATTTTAAAGGGGTTAGGAGAAGATTTGAATATATATTGAAAGACCAGAAACAGGTATTCATAGATGATTATGCCCACCATCCGGAAGAGTTAAAAGCACTTATCAATGGAGTTAGAAGCATTTATGGAGACCAAAAAATGGTATTGGTATTTCAGCCACACTTATTCAGTCGCACAAAAGACCTTGCTGATGCATTCGCGGAAAGTTTGGATATGGCCGACGAAGTGATTATCCTACCCATCTATCCGGCACGTGAACAACCGATAGCCGGAGTAACCAGTGAACTCTTGCTAAACAGGATGCGGATTTCTGAGAAGCAGGTACTGGACAAAGAGGCGATGAAACTATGGATGAAAAAGCACCATCCTGGATTGGTAGTCATGGCGGGAGCGGGAGATATAGATGCATTGGTGCAACCGGTAAAAGAAATTTTAATACAATCCACCCATGCGTAAACTAAGCTGGAAGAAAATAGTAGCAGGGGTTTTCTGGCTGTTTGCTGGTATTGGAACCATTGTATTGTTTGGTGCTGCAATGCAAAAAAAAGGGCAGAAGCTCTGCGTGGATATTCGAATTGAAATTACCAGCAATAACAAGCATTTATTTATAGATGAGAAAGAAGTATTGGATATTCTCAATAATTATACATCAGTAAAAGGGCGCCCCTTACATGAAATCAACCTCAGGGCTATGGAAGCGATTGTGGAAAAGAACCCCTGGGTACAAAATGCAGAAATGTATGTAGATAATAACCAGGTTCTTCAGGTGAGAATTAGTGAACGCGAGCCGGTAGCCAGGGTATTTACCCTGCAGGGAAATTCTTTTTACCTGGATAGCGGGGCATTGCGACTTCCTTTGAGCGAGAAATTGTCAGCACGGGTTCCCGTATTTACGGGATTTCCATCAGATAAGGAACAGCTTGCAAAACCCGATAGCGAGTTGTTAGGCAGTATTGTGAAATTAAGTTCTTACGTACTTGCCGATTCGTTCTGGATGGCGCAGGTAGCACAGATTGATATTTCGAGCCAGACTGGTTTTACCATAGTACCTGTTATTGGAGACCAAACCATTGTTTTTGGAAGCATAGAGAATATGGATCAGAAATTCAGAAAGCTCTATACTTTTTACCGGAAAGCCTGGTTACAAAATGGGATCAATACCTATGAAAAACTGGATCTTCAATATGATAACCAGCTTGTAGCGGTTAGGCGTGGAACCGCAAAAGCCATGGTAGATTCATTAAAGGCAATGGAATTACTAAAAGGTATGCTGGTGAATAATCAGATCAATTCTGCAGATAGTAGTACAGCCGATAGTGGGAAAAAAATTGTTTGGGCTAAATCTATTATCGACTCAATTGGAAAAACCAGGATCATGAAACCTGCTGAAAAAGCAAATTCTGTTGCAGGTAAAAACAATAAAACAGGTGTAAAGCCGTTATCGAAGGGGATAAAACCAACGCAGCAGAGTAAGCAGGAAAAAAAGAGCGATTCAAACGATAAACCAAAGCAGCCTAAAGCAGTAATGGATAAGAATACAAAAGAATAAGAACAGGGTCAAAATACTGAATGGATAACCATCATTTGGATAAATAAAGAGAAGGAATTAGCAAAGGATATAGCAAACAACTAAAAATCAAAACTTATGAATCACAATGAATCACCGATCATTGTTGGTCTAGACATCGGAACAACGAAAATTGCAGCGATAGCAGGCAGGAAAAATGAATATGGTAAGCTGGAAATACTAGGCTTTGGGCGTGCCAATAGTAATGGGGTACAACATGGTCAGGTGTTAAACATTGACCAAACCATCAAAGCCATTCAACAGGCATTACAGAATTGCTATGAAAGCAATCCTGATTTGGAAATTGGGGAAGTGTATGTAGGAATTGCCGGTCACCATATCAAGAGCTTGCAAACCCGTGGAGATATTGTTAGGCAAGACCCTGATACTGAGATCAAGCGTAACGAGATCGACCAACTGGTTAATAACCAGCGCAAAACATTTATCCCTGCCGGCGATCAGATCATTGATGTGATTCCACAGGATTTTCATGTGGATAATATCCAGAATATCAAAGACCCAATTGGATATAATGGTGTAAAAGTGGGCGCCAATTTCCATATCATTACCGGCGACAGGAATGCCATTCGTAATATCAACCGTTCAGTAGAAAGAAGTGGCCTTGTTACCAAAGACCTGGTTTTACAGCCTTTGGCATCTGCCAGTGCTGTTATGAGCGATATAGATATGGAAGCAGGTGTAGCGATACTGGATATTGGCGGTGGAACCAGCGATCTGGCTGTTTTTTATGAAGGCATATTAAAACATACCGCGGTTATTCCTTTTGGTGGTGAGAATATTACCAATGATATCCGGATGGGATTGGGAGTATTGAAAAGTCAGGCCGAAGCCATGAAAGTGCAGTTTGGTAGTGCGTTGGCTGATGAAGCCAAGACCAATGCGTACATCACCATACCCGGATTAAAAGGTATGCCGGCTAAAGAGATCAGTGTTAAAAATCTTGCCGGAATTATACAGGCAAGAATGAGTGAGATACTTGATTTTGTTACCTACCATTTGAAACAGGTTGGTTTAGACAGTCGTGCTTTAAACGGAGGTATTATACTTACCGGTGGGGGCTCTCAATTAAAACACCTGATACAACTTACAGAATATACGACAGGATTAAATGC
>CAIWKU010000083.1 GCA_903913355.1 uncultured Bacteroidota bacterium
CTGAAAAAAGTGGAGGCAGCCGTAACCACCGCCAATAGCGGAGATGCCGGGTATACTTCAGATGCCGCCGCTGCACAAACCAATGAAATTGCTGACATAATTGTAAGTACAGAACCTGCTGAATTAATTCAATCAAAAGGCCCGGCCAATTTCACATCTATTGATGGAACAGGTCTTTTATATATGAGTAATAGCGATAATGACGTGTTCATGGATACAAATACCCAGGAGTACTTTGTATTATTGTCAGGTCGCTGGTATAAATCTACACAGCTAACCGGTGGTTGGCAGTATACAGCTGCCAATGCTTTACCAACTGATTTTTCAAGAATACCGGAAGGTTCTCCAAAGGACAATGTATTGGCAAGTGTTGCCGGTACTGAAGCTGCCCGTGAAGCCGTAATGGATGCACAAATTCCACAGACTGCCAAAGTAGATCGTAAAACAGCAAACACCAATGTTACTTATGATGGTGAACCTCAATTCAAGAATATTGATGGAACCAGCATGCAATATGCCATAAATACACCCAGTTCAGTGATCCGCTACAGAAATATGTATTACTGTGTAGAAAACGGTGTATGGTTTGAATCAAATAGTCCGAATGGACCATGGACCGTAGCTACCCAAAGGCCAGAAGAAGTAGATATTATTCCTCCCAGCTATCCTGTTTACAACATGAAGTATGTATACATATATGATGTAAATCCAAATTATGTTTACATGGGATATACCCCTGGTTACCTGAATACATTTATCTATGGTCCAACCGTAGTATATGGTACCGGGTTCTATTATAATCCATGGAGAGGCGCCAGGTTTTATGCCCGGCCTTATACCTGGGGATTTGGCATGCATTATAACCCATGGATGGGATGGAGTATGGGATTTGGATATAGCTATGACTGGTTCAATATCGGGTTTGGTTTGAGCTCATGGGATTATGGTTGGTTTGGTGGCTGGTGGGGACCTGTTATGTATCACCCTCCTTATCGCTGGGGTGGTTACCGTCCTTATGGTTATTATGGCAGAAACGCTGTTTATAACAGAAACACCATCTATAATAACAGAGTAGGTATTAATGCGAACGTACGGTTTACGAATAATATCTATCACTATAGAAATGATGTAATCACAAATAATGCGGCACGCAATAATGGCGTAAGGGTAGGAAATAATAATGTATCCTCACCAAGAGGAAATTTCAATGGTCCTGTAACCAATGGTGGAAATGGCATTAGAAATAATAATCCTGCATCCGGAGCGCAACAACAAAGTGCTTCTCCAAGAGTAATGACCGATCAACAAGGTAATGTATACCAGAGAAGTAATGAAGGGCAATGGCAACAGAGACAACAAAATCAATGGAAACCAGTAACCCCTGCTCAAAACCCTGGGGTGGTTCAAAACCTGAACCGCCAGCAACAATTACAGGAAAGAGGTCAGGTTCGTACACAGAATTTTCAATCTGCCAGACCTGCTCAGTCTGCACCTGCTGCAAGACCCAGCAATGGCGGTGGTGGTGCCAGATCTTCTGGTGGTGGTAGAAGCGGAGGCGGCAGAAGAGGTTAAGCAAACTATTTTTTGAACATACTATGGACATCTTAGCCCATAGTATGTTCAAAAAATAATATCAGACATACCAATTTATTTCATTATTCAACTATTAATATTTTTTATGAAAAAGGCAAGTCCCTATCTGTTAGTACTCCCGATTTTACTGGCAGCTTGTAGTTCATCAAAAACTTATTTTACCGCAGGTATTCGTAGTCGCGTAGAAGCGAACCAGCAACCACTGGAAAAAATTCAGTTCTATTCAGACCGGGATATCATTTTACGACGTGAATTAGAAACCGGCGAAACAAAAGTAACCGCCGGAAAAGTAAAGATTGAGAATGGTCATTATATCAATATCATTACTTTACCGAAAAATACACCCGGTGTTTGCACGGTAGTGAAAAGCAATGTAGTCGGTATTTCCTTTGAAGCGGGAGATAACCATTATCTCACATTTGGTAAAACCAAAAATGCGCAAGCGAATGACCCCTATCGCATCTTAGCAAATGAATGGGTAAATGATTATGGCGTGATTAACTATGACGGGAAAAAGTACCATATTCAACCCGAAGGAACTGAAGCCGCCATCCTGATCAAAACAAAAATGCTCAAAAAACACAGAGTAGAAGAAAGAGAAATGAAAGGCAGAAAAGTATCGGAAGCGAATACGGTTTTGAATACAGGAAAATAAGGAATATCGAATATCGAACAAGGAATTATTAAAAATTCATCATTCCTTGTTCGATATTCATCATTCGAAATTCAAGGCATGATCAATAGGCACTGCCAATCCTTTCCAGACTTTTTTCGCTGTCCAATCTTCATCCTTCCCTTTCCATAACTCATCTGTAGGAGGTAATCCCAGGATCAGAAATGCCTGAGAGCATAAGTATAAACTTCCTGTTGAAATATAATATTCAGCTATACCGGGCTGATGGCCATAGATTCCAATTTGCAGCCATCCGTCTTTATCAAAAGTTCCCGGGGCTTCCAATTGTTTTTTGATCATGGTAAATAAGGCAGCTCTTACCTGCTGTGGACTAACCTGTTCCGGCAATTCTTTTCGTAAAGCCATTTGTGATAATAGTTGAAATGCACCGAATCGATAAGCCAATGAACGGCCCAGAACGGGATAAGTGGCTTCAGGAGAGATCATTCTCTCCTGAACGGCTGCATACCGAACAGCTCTTTTGATTACTGTTTGATAGTCAATTACTGGTTTCTGAGCTTTTGCTTCCAATATCCTCAGGATATCCAACATCATGGGTTGTATTACATAACTATTGTAATAATCCCAATGAAAATCAACCCCATCGCCATAAATCCCATCCCCCTTATACCATTCCTTGTGTTTTTCGATACTATAATCGATACGGGACTGGTCACATTCACCGGTAAACTCCAGCAACCCGGCTTCAACCATACCCGCAAATAGAAGCCAGTTATTTTGTCCCGGTTTAGTTGCCCTTGTTTTTTGTAAGGCGGTGATGATATTTTGTTTCGTAACAGTATCCAGTCTGCCCCAAAGCTGTTTGGGTGCCCTTAATAAAGCATGGGTAAGAAATGCTGCATCTACCAATGATTGTCCCGGTGTAGTAAAATTCAAATAATCAGGCGAGCTGGTATCGGTTCCATTACGCAAACAAAGCAAAGCCAGATCGATATATTTTTTTCGCAGTCTGCCCTCTGCAGTATTATCCGGACCTAATTCTAACCAGGGAGCCATGCCTGCCAGTAACCTTCCAAAACCTTCCAGATAAGTAGAGGAACTCCCCTTTTGCATGCCATCATTTTTTTCCACGGGCATGGTTAGTTTTAGTTTATTTTGGCTTAGTGCTGTAAACAAGGGATCAGCCATTTTTGTAATAGCTGAAACCAGATAAGCTCTTTCCGTTTGCCCATCGTCCTCCCTACCCTGACTCATTAATCCAGGAAAATAAATACATAAAAATAACCCCAGGAAAAAAACTCTTTTCAAATACATACAACAACTTACTACTTATTACCTACTACTTAATACTTAAACACTTTCCCCCCAGCCATCACTTCCTGCGTTTTCACATCAAACGTCACTTTCTGACCAGTTCTGGCAGCCGCGTTTGTCATAATAGTAGCGATAGAATGATTGTACCCTGCTTCTACCGGTGCATTGGGTTGTTTACGACTTCTGATACATTCCATCCAGTTACGAACATGGGCGGTGGTTAGTACATCCCCACCGGTATTAGCACCAGCTTCTACTTTTACAGCCATATCTGTCAAACTCAATTCAGGCAAAAGATTGGGCTGCATATGCATCGCTGAAGCTGGACCGGCTTTTAATCCACCTTTGGGTGAAACTGTATTCGTAATCAGATTCAACTCCCCGCCATTGGAATAATAAATTTCACTGGGGTTCTCATCACCATTATGCATGCGCGACATAAATACAACCTGGAATCCTGTTGCAGGATCATTTTCAGGGCCATATTCAAATACAGCTGTGGTGGTATCCCAGTTTCTTCGCCCGTCTTTCCAAACATATACACCCCCATTGGCAGTAAC
>CAIWKU010000084.1 GCA_903913355.1 uncultured Bacteroidota bacterium
ATCTTTTCTGGCCAAGGTTTTTCACATACACAATTGCTTTGTTTTCCTGTGCCAATTGTTTAATCGCTTCATTAATTTCTCTTCCTCCATTGTCAAAATTTGAAGCAGTAGCTAAAATTTGAATTTTTTCATCGTCCGCGATTTTTCAAAGAAGTTCTTTTATAAATGCTGCATTTATTTTATTATCAATTGTCTGTGGATGAAACGTGCAACAGATAATTGTTTTACCAACAGAAAGTCCTAGATCAGCAAATAAATCTTCCTTACTGATAAAATCCATGCTTACTATTTCATCCAATCCTGGTTCACCCGAATTACATATCCTCCAAGGCTCTTCACCCATTTTTATAATATTCTGCCGATAAGTTTCTGTAGCCGGAAAATGCAGGTGAGACATCTTCGTCAATGCATGTCTTACCTGATTGTCAATAGCACCTTCCGTTGTTTCTCCACCAGAAATATGGGCAACCGGAATATTATACAATAGCGCAGAAGAAGCAACAGGGAGAAGTTCGTATCTGTCGCCTAAAATAAACAACAGGTCCGGACGGTTAAAATAGAGGTATTTGCCTATTTGTTCCTGCAGCCGGCCCAAAGACCGCGAACTGAAATCATTGGAAGAGTCTGTATCCAGAAAATCAAATTTTTCAGTGATCTTGTATCCATCCGAAATAATTTGGTCAATCGTTTCTCCGTACTCTTTACGTAAATGTGCACCACCCGCCAACAGCCTGAGTGTAAAATTTTCGTCCATGTCTATTGCCCTGATCAAAGGGCTTAATAAACCATATTCTGAGCGGATGGACGTAAATACCGCAATATTTTTTATGTTAGTCAAGATTCAGATCACTCAATTTTAAAACCTGCCCTTCGACAATTTCAGCGGCAACTTTTTTCCCAATAACAAAATCATAGTCCTGGGCACTTAACACACTTACGGGTCTTTTCATGATCAGGTGCTCGTCTGTTATGATCTCACCGGCTTTAATTGTTTTGTTTATATAAATTCCTTTCTGCACTATTTTTTTTGTTTCTACTTCCGAGGCATGTGGTTTTTTCAACCCGTCGCCACCAATGGCTTTTTCAATGTTCCTGATGCGAAATACCAGTTCCTTCAATTCTGCCGGGTCTAAAGATGCTTTGTGATCGGGCCCGGACATATTTTTATCTAGTGTAAAATGCTTTTCGATAACAATAGCTCCCAGAGCAACCGCCGCTAAAGAAACTTCAATCCCTTCCGTATGATCTGAATATCCAACTTCACATTTAAACACGTTGGCTAGTGTTGCCATCGCTTTCAGGTTAATTGAATCCAATGGAGCCGGGTAGTTGGAAGTACAATGCAATAAAATTATTGATGTGGCCCCCGCATTCTCCAGTGTATGATAAGCTTTTTCCACTTCGCCGATAGTTGACATCCCGGTTGATAATATAATTGGTTTTTTTTTCTGTCCAAACCTTCTTAAAAAGGGAATATTGGTTACCTCGCCAGATCCAATCTTTAAAACCGGGAGTGCCAGTTCGTCTGCCAAGAAATCCAAACTTTTATAATCGTCGGCAGTTGAAAGAAATTTAACCCCCTTCGATTCTGAATATTTTTTTAATTCTTTGAAGTCATTAAATGAAAGCTCGAGCCTTTTAAGCATTTCAAACTGCGTAGAACTTTCACCGTCGTTATTTTTTTGGTATTCGGCTTTACCGGCTGATTTATCTACGATGTCTTCTGTTATCCAAGTCTGAAATTTTACATAATCCACATCAGCATCCGACGCCGCATCAATCAACTGCCTAGCTAGGTTGATATCTCCGTTGTGGTTTACACCGGCTTCCGCAATGATGATCACTTTATTTATCCCTGAAAGCATGTCATTTTTTTTCTGATACAATAACCCATTCCGACACCACTATTTTTCGGTTATCAGACGACCAATTCAATTCATCAATCGACAAAATATCAAAACCTCCATATAGATCCGCTATTACATTAAAAGGGAGCAACCTAACAAATCCTTTACCAGCCAATGGGCCTTCTTTTAGGTCGGCATATTCGTTTTCAGCCAGTTCTTTATATCCTTTCCCGATAAATTGTTTCTCAGA
>CAIWKU010000085.1 GCA_903913355.1 uncultured Bacteroidota bacterium
AAAAAATAAAAAAGTTTATTGGTTGTGATTGGCCCATGTAAACTCGCCCCGAATTGCTGCATCTGAAAACCATCGGCATTTGTGGCTGACTGTTTTGAGCCAGTAGGTGTCTTACCAGTTAACATGGCATTGGAGAAAAAATGATAGAAAGAACTTGTCTGTCGGTTCGTACCTGATCTGGTAACTGCATTGATGCCTGCACCCGTAAAATTTCCTAAAGAAGCATCAAACGGATTTGTTGTCATTTGCAGTTGATGAATCGCTTCCATGGAAATAGGTGAAATGCCTGCCTGACCGCCATTGGTGCCAGATGCTGCCAGACCAAATACATCATTGCTGATTGCCCCGTCAATATAAAATGCATTGAATCGATTATTCTGACCCGCTATGGATACGGCCCCCTCATTTCCCGACACAAGTTTTGCTTGTGGAAAATTTCGAAGATAATCTTGCAAATTTCTTCCTACGGAGGGCGTGACTGCAATTTTCTCTTCGGTAAGAATTCCTGCTTCCCCCCAACCTTGCTCGTTTTTTTTGCGTGAGGTAATCACCCTAAGATTTCCTAATGAAACACTTTTTACTGCTAATTGAAAATCCATTATTTTTTCTTCACCCAATTGAATATACACACCTGATTTTTTTTGAGTCAGGAAATTTACAAATGAAACTTCTAAGGTATACGGACCACCAGGGGCAAGTCCGGTTATCCTGTAAATTCCTGTACCCCGGCTTTGTGAATACAACAACATACCAGTTGGTTCATGTACCAATTTGATAGTTGCACCTGCCAGAATTTCTCCAGTAAGGGTTTTTACACTTCCGCCAATATCACCTGTCGTATTTTGGGCCACAGACTGAAAGGAAAACAGACATAATATATATTCCTTTCGCAATATCTTTTTTAGTACCATCCCTTAATTATTAAACGGCTAAATAAGGAAGCAAAAAGTTGTATCTCAATAGGTATTTACCGCAAAACCTTTAGTGAAAAAACGCTCTCTTGATGGATAGTTTTACCTGTTTGCGTGAAGTAATTTGCTGATGGACGCCTAAACTCACTGTACTCTTAACTTTTCAGTTTCCCTAAGCACTTTCTTAGTATGAATGAGAATATCCGGCTTTAGTTGATTTTCGTTATTGGTAAAATATAGTCAAGCTTATTCTTTGTCACCTTATTTACGCGGTAAGGGTTGTAATTTTGCGGAATAAATCAGTAATATGTTAAATACGATAGAGGAAGCCATTGAAGATATCCGTAATGGAAAAATGGTGATTGTAGTGGATGATGAAGATCGTGAAAATGAAGGAGATTTTATCATTGCCGCTTCGCATACAACCCCTGAAATAATCAATTTCATGAGTAAGGAAGGGCGTGGACTGATCTGCGCTGCTTTAACTGAAGAGCGTTGCCTGGAATTGGGTTTGGAACCCATGGTAAGTTCCAATACCTCATTACATGAAACGGCTTTTACCGTTTCGGTAGATTTAATAGGACAGGGAACAACTACGGGAATATCTACCCACGACAGGGCAAAAACCATACTGGCATTGGTTAGTCCACATACAAAACCTTCAGATTTGGGAAGGCCCGGCCATATTTTTCCTTTACGTGCAAAAGCGGGTGGGGTATTACGAAGGACAGGGCATACAGAAGCTGCTGTTGATTTAGCAAGACTGGCTGGTTTGGAACCCGCCGGGGTTTTGGTAGAAGTAATGAATGAAGATGGTACCATGGCTCGTTTGCCAGAGTTATTGGAGATTGCACAGAAATTTTCTTTGAAAATTATATCCATCAAAGACCTGATCGATTATCGGTTAAAAATAGATTCTTTGATTGAAGAATTGGTAAGGGTGGATATGCCTACCAAATACGGTCATTTCACCCTTGTGGCTTTTAAGGAAAAAACAACCAGAGCAGAGCATCTCGCATTAATAAAAGGCAGTTGGCAAAAAGGTGAGCCGGTATTAACCCGCGTACACAGCAGTTGTTTTACTGGTGATATACTGGGAAGTTTTCGTTGCGATTGCGGAGAACAATTACATAAAGCAATGGCAATGGTAGAAAATGAGGGTAAAGGAATCATACTTTATATGAACCAGGAGGGTAGGGGGATTGGCTTAATCAATAAACTCAAAGCGTATAAATTGCAGGAAGAAGGAATGGATACGGTAGAAGCCAATTTGCATCTCGGTTTTGGAATGGATGAAAGAGATTATGGAGTAGGTGCACAGATACTTCGTTACCTGGGCGCTACCAGTCTCAAATTAATGAGCAATAATCCACGCAAACGTGCCGGTTTGAATGGATATGGGATTGAAATTGTAGAGATAGTTCCTATCGAAATGAGCCCCAATTCTCATAACTTAAAATATCTGGAAACCAAAAGAGATAAACTGGGGCACGAGATTTTAGGCAAGTAACTTAACAAGGGATTTAGATAAATAGAGGGGCTTTATCCTCCGATAAAGCCCCTCTATATTTAATGCAATTAGCCAGCGGCCAAAAACAGATAGTTATTTATGGTATCCCGTTTCTGCATCTTCTTTCTCTTTTTCTTTCTCATAGGCCCGTATAATGGCTTTTACCAAACGGTGACGTACCACATCTTCTTCGTTCAATTCTATATGTGCAATACCATCAACATTTTTCAGAATACGTGTAGATTTTTCCAATCCGCTACGCATATTCCTGGGCAGATCTACCTGAGTAGGATCACCAGTAATAATGGCTTTTGCATTCGCTCCAATCCTCGTTAAAAACATTTTTAACTGCAGGTCATTGGTATTCTGTGCCTCATCCAGAATAATAAACGCATTGTCGAGTGTACGGCCACGCATATAGGCTAATGGGGCGATCTCAATAGTACGGGTGCTCATATAATAACCCAACTTATCAGCAGGAATCATATCATCCAAAGCATCATATAATGGGCGCAGATAGGGGTCAATCTTTTCTTTCAGATCTCCGGGTAAAAAACCAAGACTTTCACCTGCTTCTACCGCGGGACGTGTTAAGATGATTTTTTTCACCAGTTTGTTCTTCAAAGCCCTTACAGCCAGTGCTACCGCTGTATAAGTTTTACCCGTTCCGGCTGGTCCGATTGCGAAAACAATATCATTTCGGTCTACAGCCTGCACCATTTTTTTCTGGTTCTGGGTACGTGCCCTTACGGTTTTGCCATTTGGGCCAAAAACGAGGATATCATTGGGATTACTGTCAATAAAATTATCAACAGTTTCCGCATCGTCTCCTCCAAGAATCTGTTCAAAATAATTTTCACTCAGATGGCCATTACGTTCCAGGTACTGAATGATCAAAACGATTTTTTCTTTTGCTGTTTCTATTTGTTCTGGGGCCCCGCTCAGTTTTAATTGTGTCCCGCGGGAGAGGATCTTTAACAGTGGGAATTTCTTTTTCAGCAAATCTAACTTTCCGTTGTTTACGCCAAAAAATTCAATGGGATTAACGGATTCGAGGTTAATAATAGTCTCAGTCAAATTTAACGGTTTAATGGGTTTGAAATGTGGTAAGAGCTGAAATAAACTTCTATTCCAAATTTAATCTGAGAACAACATAAAAACCTAGTATTTCTTATACACAGATGTGGATAGTATGATTCCCATTATCCAAAACAAGCGTTGAACTCCAATGATTATAGGAGTAATGATTGCCAAACAATTGACTGGCATTTTACCAACAATTCGCTTTTCAATCCTTAATGAATTGATAATACTATCAGGGTTGTTTTATAAACTTTTTAAAGCTGCAATGGTCGCTTGTGGGTCATCAGATTTGAATACAGTATTTCCAGCAACCAGTACATCAGCACCGGCATGTAATATAGCTGGTGCATTTTCAAGAGTTACACCGCCATCAATTTCAATCAGGGTATGCAGTCCTTTGTCTTTTATTAAATGTTTCAGCGCCCTTATCTTATTGATGGTATTGGGAATGAATTGTTGTCCGCCAAAACCCGGGTTGACACTCATCAGGCAAACCATGTCCACATCATCAATAATATCTAATAATAAACTCACCGGTGTATGCGGGTTCAAGGCAACCCCGGCACGCATACCCAGCCCCTTGATCTGCTGAATATTTCTGTGAAGGTGAGGGCAAGCTTCAATATGCACTGTAAGTATATCTGCGCCGGCTTTTTTAAAAGCTTCTGCATATTTGCCGGGTTCAAGTATCATCAGGTGCACATCACAAATCTTTGTAGTCGCTTTTCTAACCTTCTCAATGATCGGAAACCCAAAGCTGATATTGGGAACAAAACTTCCATCCATCACATCCAGATGAAACCAATCTGCATCACTTTCATTCAGCATGGTACAATCCTTCTGAAGATTCAGGAAATCGGCACTTAATAATGATGGGGCAATAATGGGCATATCCTTGGTTTATAAAAAGCTAAATTCAGAAAATTATTTCGTAACCCTAAAATTAATTCACTCCCAATCTTTTTAGGGCGATTCCTGCCTCTTTTATCTGGGGATCAAGTGTCAGCGCTTTTTGGTAATTGGAAATAGCTCTCGGTTTATTCTGTGTTGTTTCATAACATTTACCCAGCCAGTAATATCCATCCGGATAAGTGTTTTTGATGGTAATTACTGTTGTAAATACCTGTATCGCTTCGGGTAGTCTCTTGCTGTTGTAATACAGAAACCCCTTCTCCATATACGCTTCCATATAATTCAGGTCATTCATAATACAATTATTAAAAGCCTCTATAGCTTTTGCCTGCTCCCCTTTGCGGGCGTAATATACACCATTGATAAAATTGCAATGAGCAGTATATTCTCTTCCCTCCCGGAAGCTCGCTACCTGTTTTGTCAACAATAATGCTGTATCATTTCTTTTTTCTGCTAATAGATTGGCTGCTGCCAGCATGGCATCCGGAGAGGGATATATTCTGAGGGCATATCGGTAAGATCGTAAAGCCCCAGGAGTATCTTTGGCATTTTCCTGAACCATTGCTTTCCTATACCACAAACCGTAATTAAGACTATCTCTTTTGATCATGGAATCTGCCTGGGCCAACGCCTCTGTATAATTACCCATACTATCCAGCGCATCTACCAATTGGAACCGTAACCCGGTACTATCAGGGTTTTTGCTTACATTGCTCATCAGGGTTTTGATGGGAGCAGGTAAGTCGCCGGGAGATAAAGATTGCGTATGATTTGTTTTAGATTCATTCTTGCAAGCCAGTAGGAATAGAAAAAATAGAACCGGAATATAGTATTTCATTACACAAAAATAGGCCGATAGAATAAGAGATGATATTTTTCTGACAATTCACTGGGATCAGCCCCTTATTTTTGCCGAATATTAACAATTATGCGTAGATCAGCTTTTTTACCCATTTTCATTTTATTAGCAGGAACCCTTTTTGCGCAGGACAAAAATATAAGTCCTGATTCTGTATTATTTGCCGGAGAAAGGCATTTTAAAAATATCACCCAGCTTACTTTCGGGGGTGATAACGCAGAAGCTTATTGGAGCTATGATGGAAAGTCGATTATTTTCCAACGCACCAACCCAAAAGAAGGATTGAATTGCGACCAGATATTCATTGGAAAACTACCTGCCAAAGGTGAAAAATTCACCTACCATATGGTGAGCAGCGGAAAGGGACGAACATCTTGTTCCTATTTTCTGCCGGATGGTAAACATATTATTTATGCTTCCACTTTTCAAGGAGCAGATACCTGCCCGCCATTACCCGACAGATCTAAATATGGAAATAAATATATCTGGCCCATTTATGAAAGCTATGATATATACATGGCCGATACCAGCGGTAAGATCATAAAACAATTAACCCATTCAAAAGGATATGATGCAGAAGGCACCCTTTCACCTGACGGTAAGAAAATGATTTATTGCAGTGTAAAAGAGGGAGACCTTGATCTCTATGTTATGGAATTGGCAACAGGTAAAGAAATTAAAGTAACCAATACCCTGGGTTATGATGGGGGTGCCTGGTTTAGTCCGGATGGGAAAAAAATAGTCTGGAGAGCCAGCCGACCTACTACCCCTGAAGAAATTAAGGAGTATAAAGAATTATTAGCAGAAGGACTTGTTGCGCCAACCCACATGGAAGTATGGGTAGCAGATGCTGATGGAAAGAATGCTCACCAGATCACTTTCCTGGAGCAGGCTAACTGGGCACCGAATTTTACACCAGATGGTAAGCATATCATTTTTTGCAGTAACCATGAATATAAAAGAGGGTTTCCTTTCAATATGTACCTCACCGATATCAACGGAAAGGGATTAGAAAAAGTAAGTCGTGATAAAGGCTTCGATGCTTTCCCGATGTTTAGTCCGGATGGAAAAAAAATATTATTCTCTTCCAACCGAAACAATGGAGGGGGACATGATACCAATTTATTTGTAGCAGATTGGGTTGATTAGTAATTAACAATTAATAATTTTCATAACCAGATAAAACAGATTGTATGCAAACAGGGTTATTACATCTTCATAATTTTTTACGCTGGATCATTTTGGTTTTACTGGTGATATCTATTCTGAAAGCTTATTCGGGATGGAAGTCAAAGAAAACATTTGTTCCCGCTGATAAAAAGATCTGGTTATTTACTATGATCAGTGGGCATCTCACACTTTTATTGGGCTTGTATCAGGTAGGTTTTGGCAGGTTTGGCATATTTGTTACCAATTTACCCGAAGGTACCCGGGTAATGAAAGATAAATTTTTTCGATTCTTTTGGGTAGAACATCCGTTAGGCATGATTGTAGCCATTTTACTGATCACCTTTGGTCATAGGATGGCAAAAAAAGCAGTTGCAGATGAAGTAAAATATAAAAAAGCATTCTGGTATTTCCTGATTGCCCTTATCCTGATATTAGCCAGCATCCCCTGGCCATTCAGAGAGATTGTGGGCAGGCCTTGGTTTCCGGGGATGGCTTAATTTTTCTAAGGAGAAGGGATGTTTAATTGCTGCATGGTTAAATTGTTAGTAGAGTGCTAGTACAGCCAGCCATCCAATCATGTAACTATGCAGCAATTGAAAAATTATATAATCCTGCATAACTACCCCCTTCCGCCCAACTCAATCACCTCACATTCCCGCATATCTTTTCCGTCTATTACAAAGCGGATCAGGGTTCTTACTTTATGCCAGCCATGTTTACCCGCGGCGCCCGGGTTCATATGCAGGCAGTTCAATGAATTATCATAAATCACTTTCAGAATATGAGAATGGCCACTAATGAAAAGTTGTGGACGATGTTGTAGCATGAGTGGTTTACTTATTACATGATATTTGGGTGTATATCCACCGATATGCGTCATCAATATCTTCACCTCCTCACAGTTCCATACCTGGGTTTCGGGATATACACTTCTGATATCATAGCCATCAATATTACCATAAACACCCCTTAACGGCTTGAATGCCTGTAGAGCATCAGCCACTTTCGATGTGCCAAAATCGCCCGCATGCCATATTTCATCACATCTATCAAAATGTTTGAAAATGGCTTCATCTACATAATCATGTGTATCCGAAATCAGACCGATTCTTGTCATAGAAATGCTAAGTTATCTGCTAAAACGCTATCAATATTACCTGATTTGTTTTTATCTTTCAGCAACCTTAAAACAGCTATATGAAAAAGATAATACTGATTACCGGTTTGTTGATCTTTTTAGTAAACCTGGGATTACTATTTGGTCAGCAATCCATATTCGACGGGCAAACACTTAAGGGATGGCGTACCTATCAAAATAAAACTGCCGATTCCTGGCAGGCAAAAGGCGGACTTCTTTTCAATAAAGGGAATAAGGATCCCAATACCAAACATGCTGACCTGATTACAGAAAAGGAATATGAAAACTTTCTATTGTCCCTTGACTGGAAAATAGCGCCACAGGCCAATAGCGGGATATTGTATATGGTAACAGAAGAATTCCCCGCATCTTACCAAAGTGGCCCGGAATATCAGTTAATTGATGACCAGGGTTACCCGGAAAAAATTGCTGACTGGCAAAAAACCGCTGCCAATTATGCCATGGACCCGCCGATGATGGATGCAACCCATCCTGCGGGAGAATGGAATCATACAGTAATCAAAGTAAACAAGGGTCATGTTGAACATTGGCTGAATGGAAAGAAGGTAGTAGAATACGATTTATGGACGGATACATGGAAACAACATAAAGCCAATGGGAAATGGAAAGATACCAATGGGTATGGTATGTCAAAAAAAGGGCATATTGCCTTACAGGATCATGGGGGAGAAGCCTGGTTTAAGAATATCACCATAACCGAACTCTGAGCAATAACTGCAGAAATAGCTTATGAAATTTAACCGGCTTATTTTTTTAGTAATGATGGCTGCCTGTAGCAGCAGCCATCAAATGCATTGGCCGGTGAGACAGGCATCAACTGAAACACAAACTGGCACTGAGTTTTATCAAACTGTAGCTGCCTGGAAATGGAAACAGCGCGATTCTTTGGCTGTTGCAGAAATATTATCAGGAAATTATCCTTCTTACCTTCGAAAATTCACAAGAATTCATACCAGTATTACGGATAGCTCAGGGAAAACCATTTTTGCGTATTACTATGTTGCTCCAGATTATCTATCTGTAGGCACCGATAATGATTGGGCAAGGATTCCATTAACTCCTATGGCGGCACAGCAAATTGCAGACAGTTTTCATTGTTTCTTGCCTACTCGTAAAATGGTCAATACAATTTACGAGCAGGCAGTAGTCAAATTAGCACCGGTTCCTATGTACGCATTCAGAGATAGTTCGGTTACTATGTGGCAGCACCATTTGATAATAGAAGGACAACGAAAAGGGAGGAAAGGGTTGATCGCAGGGATAAAAAAGGATCTGGTAATTTCCGGGAAACTGATTCACGATGCAAAACCAGAACACGAAGCTATTTATGGCTGGCATAAGCCGGATGGAAATCCGATTCAACCCTTATATACCGGGCATATCAATTGGTGGGTAGATTATAGCCACGGAATAAGACTGGTTTATCGAACCATCTGGGTAAATGGGAAACCTATGGATTATACAGAAGTAATGAATAATAGCACACTACAGAAACTAGTGTGCGATGAAGAATGGTGTGATTTTTTAAGATACTGAGCTTGATTACTCTCAGAGATATTTTTCTTCAATAATTTTTTTATGGTGCAGCAAGTGCCCGAATACCATAAACCCAATCGCATTGGCAGTTACCGGTTGGTTGCTGGCCGTACCAAAATGAGAAAGCTGTTCATCGGAAAGAGATAAAATCAACAAATCGGTAGATTTTCTGACAGCAGTAAATTCTTCCTTAATATTCGTCAAGCTTCTCAATGAGCTTACTGCATTTTCTGCATAGTGGTTCTCATCAAAAGAAGCCAAAGGGGTGGTGTCATTTCGGCCGATCCTTAAAATACGGTAAGAAAATATTCTTTCCGTATCTATCATATGCTGTAATACCTCTTTCAGTGTCCACTTCCCTGGTGCATAGGTATAATCGGCTTTCTCTTCAGGTAGTGAGTTGAAAAAATTAACTAAAAAGGTTGAATAATTTGCAATGGCATTGGCCGGACTATCTGCCGTAACCAGTGAAATGTATTTTTCAAAATAAGCAGGGTAATCACTTGTATTCGGGATTGGCATAGGATTATTTTTTCATGAAAAGATTATGTATGAGTCCGAAGAAACCTGAGATATCCCTATATGATCAAAGCTTTGCCTTTCCGGCATTTGTGGGAGCCGGTTTATGCAGTATAGAAGCTTTGGTGATTTCTGCCATCTGTACTGCATTATACGCATTGATGATACCACCAGATCTGGATAATTGACTGAACGAAACCCTTTCATCTTTTGTACCTGGCCTGATACTGATGATGTCAGCAGCAGGAATTGTTACAGAGGATTCAATGATTTTTTTAACATCAATTGCTTTCAGGTCTGGATAATAAGAACGGATCAAAGCTGCCAAACCCGCAACAACCGGTGCTGCCATACTCGTTCCTTTCAGATTGCCGTACTCGTTACCTCCAGGCAGAGTAGAATACATGCGAACGCCGGGGGCAAATACATCTACATTATTTTTTCCATAATTACTGAAATCAGCAACAATGCCGCCGGAAATTTTCGGATCGCTGCTGGCACCAACCGTTATAAAATTGGTAGCATTCGTATTCCATTGCTTTAACCAGGGATTAGGGTAATTTTCTTTGTTATCAAGGTCTGCGCTTTCATTGCCGGAGGCATGAACAATCAACACATCATGTAATTCTGCATAATGAACTGCGCTGTCAACCCATCTCTTTTGGGGTGAGAAGGATTTGCCAAAACTCATATTGATTACTTTGGCACCATTATCCACAGCATATATAATTCCCAGTGCAACATCTTTATCGTACTCATCACCTTCCGGCACCACCCTTACCATCATGATCCTGACATTGTCTGCAACACCATCCATTCCTTTTCCATTATTGCGTTGCGCCCCGATAAGGCCACTGACATGTGTACCATGTTTAGCACCTGAGCCGGCCATCACATCATTGTTTCCGTAGTATCTGTCAGCAAAATTGTAATAATCGTCTTTGATAATATCTGCCCGGTAATCTATTGGGGGAATATCTCTAGCTTCAGCATTCGATTTCATCTTCTCTACTTCTTCATCCAGATCTGAAATAGTGCTGGTGTTTTTTTCATCCGCATCCACGCCAATCATTTTCATACAGGTGAGATAACCAAACTTGGCTTCACGTGCGGTTCTGGTAACTGGCTCAAATTTCTCTACTTTTTCGCAGGTGTATTCTTCACAACCCATTTCCTTCCGCAACACTTTATCATGTTTTTTGATGGCTTTGGTAGTGATTTCAATAAACATCAACTGAACCTGTTCATCAGAACTGAAATTAAGCTGGTCTGATGCTTTTTTCCATAAGATATAATCATCTTTATCCAGTACTGAAAGGGCCGAGGTATCTATTGACTTACCATCATACTTTGCTTTAAAATGATGAAACACCCTTGATCTTTCGTCGGAACTTTTGGTAACATTTCTCCCGTCTTTTCCACCCAGAAAATTCCAGCCATACACATCATCAACATACCCATTTCCATCATCATCTATCCCATTCCCGGGTATTTCTTTAGGATTACGCCACAACACAGATTTTAAATCTTCATGGGTGGTATCTACCCCGGAATCCAGTACAGCAACGATAACCGGTTTCGATGTTCTGTGTTTTTCTTTCAGAAATTGATAGGCTTTATCAAGACTGATACCATAAAAGGAATCTTTTGCTAAATCAAGCAGGTGCCAGCCTCGGGGTGCATCGGTCTGGGCATTACTTTTAGAAAAGAATACAATCAATACAAATATGGCTAAAACAATCCTTCGGTGCATTATGTAATGAATTTCAATCCCTACAAATTTGCAGAATCATAACGATAAAATAATCATTCCCATCATTTTTTATCAAAACCTTAGTACTGTGCAATCCTGGTTGCTTTCGGTGATCTTTAAGTGATATATGCTTATATATCAATCATTTATAAATTCTGCTTTACTTTTTCAATCTCTGCCAGAAATTCATTTGCAATCACTAGGGATTTGTATTCTGGGCCGGCCATTAAAAGCATTTTTACCCATTTCTGTCCAATATTTTCCGGGCGAAGTTGTAAAAAAAGATAAACAGTTAGCACTAGGAAGCAAATCGTAATAGGGAAGGCACTCATCCAGAAATTATGACTGGGATGGTTGATCCATTCATCGTTCCAGAACCAGGTCGTATAAAATGGAAGTTGGAGCCAGGAAATGCGTAAGCTTTGCAGCGTAGAGATTTCTATTAGTGAAATCCTTTTTTGGGTTTCCTGAATATTGTGATCATAACGGATGCTTTTCAGCAGGATAATATGTTTACAATAGAAAAAAATAGAAAGCAAACTGATCAGAAATATACCTGCAAGGGTGATCGTGAAATAAATGTTTTTCATATGGTTCGCATATACCAAAGTTCCGAGAAAGGCTAACCAAATAATTCCCAGTATCACTGCCCTGAATTTAAAAGCAGCCAGCTTTGAAAACCTGGATGCTACCTTCTGTAATTGAATGGTTTCAAAACAATGCAGGTTCAAAGCCCAGGATTGTAAATTCAAGATTTTTGCCTCATCTATTTTTCTGTCATATTCTTTCCAGATATCGGCTAATTCATTCGATTCCATAATTATTGATTGAGATGGATAAATTGTTGTTTTAAACGTATTTTGATGCGACTGATCCTGGTGGCAACATTGGTTTCTGTGATGTCTAATACTTCGGCTATTTCTGCATAAGATTTGGAGTCGAGATAGAGTAGCATCATTGCCTTATCCAGTGGCCCCAGTAGGCTGATCATTTTTTGCAGGCGGTCTATATTTTCGTCCATTTCACTATTCCTATCGTCCGTATCTTCTATTTCAACAGGCAAATCCGTATAAGCAACTACCTGTGTACTCGTTTTTTGTTTTCTGTAAAAGGAAATGGCCACATTAAGTGAAATGCGATACATCCAGGTAGAAAATCTATTTTCTGTTTGGAAGCTTCCTCCTGATCTGAGTAGTTGGTAAATGATTTCTTGCCCTAGATCTTCCCGATAATTCTTATCTGAACAATATGAATTGCAGATTTTGATAATGATCCCTTTATTGGCTAGAATCAGATCGATTAATTGCTGTTTGGTAAGGGGCGTATTCATTTACCAGTTTAATACTTTATTACTATGATTCGAAAGAAGGGCATAAAAATCACAGTCCTTATCAAAAAATAAAGAAACATAGTATCAGTGCCTGATAAAAACAGGAACATCAGACAAATCCAGGGTACGATCTGATCGTAAATTCATGCACTGGAAAACGGGATACCTCTCAAAAACTATAAGTCAAATTGAATACCCTGTGCCAATGGCAAATGGTTGCTCCAATTGATGGTATTGGTTTGTCTGCGCATATAGGCTTTCCATGCATCGCTGCCACTTTCTCTTCCTCCGCCGGTTTCTTTTTCTCCGCCAAATGCCCCACCAATTTCAGCTCCGCTGGTTCCGATATTCACATTGGCAATCCCGCAATCACTTCCGGCATAAGATAGAAATTGCTCTGCTTCACGCATATTAAGTGTCATAATGGAAGAAGATAATCCCTGGGGTACACCATTCTGTAATTGAATAGCTTCTTCCAATCGGGAATACTTGATAAGGTATAAAATTGGGGCAAAGGTTTCATTTTGTACAATCGACATAGTGTTATTTACTTCTGCAATACAAGGTTTCACATAACAACCGCTGGTATATTCCGGTCCTTCCAATACACCTCCTTCTACCAGAAAATGCCCCCCTTGTTGTTTGCATTGCTGAATAGCTTGTAGGTACATATTTACTGCTGCATGATCAATCAATGGGCCCACATGATTATGGGTATTTAATGGGTCGCCAATTCGTAACTGGCTATAGGCTTTTATTAATTTTTCCCGAAATGTATTATAAACCGACTCATGAATGATTAATCTTCTTGTTGAAGTACATCGTTGTCCGGCTGTTCCTACGGCACCAAAAACCGATCCGACCAGCGCCATATCCAAATCTGCATTCGGTGTTATGATGATAGCATTATTGCCGCCAAGTTCCAAAATACTTTTCCCTAATCTTGCGGCAACAGCTGTTGCCAATGCTTTTCCCATTCGGGTGGATCCAGTTGCCGATACCAGGGGTATTCGGGTATCATGACTTATCCATTCGCCCAATTCTTTTCCTCCTTGTATCAGACTGCAAACACCTTCGGGTACATTATTTTTTTTGAATACTTCGGATACGATTTTTTGAACCGCAATACCACACAAAGGTGTTTTCTCGCTGGGTTTCCATATACATACATTCCCACAAACCCAGGCGAGGGCGCTATTCCAGGACCAGACAGCCACTGGGAAATTAAAGGCAGAAATGATACCGGTTATTCCTAAGGGATGCCATTGTTCATACATACGGTGATTTTGGCGCTCACTATGCATGGTTAGCCCATAGAGTTGTCTGGAAAGGCCCACAGCAAAATCGCAGATATCAATCATTTCCTGCACTTCTCCATATCCTTCCTGGAGGCTTTTCCCCATTTCATAACTTACCAGTTTGCCTAGTGATTCCTTTTTCTCCCTCAATTGCTCTCCAATCTGCCGGACGATTTCTCCTCTTTTAGGAGATGGCCAGGATCGCCAAATAATAAATGCTTCCTGTGCTTTACTGATTACCTCTTCATAAGCTTTTAGATCAGTACTGCTTACCGAAGCAATGCGGCTGCCGTTAACTGGAGAATAAGAAATGATGTCTTCCCCGCCTGAAACTATCCAGCTGGAACCAGTTGAAACACCTTGGTTTTTATCGAGAATACCCAATGACTGTAAAAAGTCCATAAAAAAATCTTTGCCCAAAGGTAATTGATTCTATTCAGGCCAGATTATATGGGGATGACTGCTTAAGTAAAAAGGTATCATCAAGGCTGGGAACAGTCGATGATACCTTTTTACGGTCTTGTACGATAACACTAATGAAAAAAAACTAGTTAAAATTAAACCTACAAATTACTTTTTTGAAAACTCTTAGGTGATATGACAATTTGAATCGGGGAAATCGACTATTTTGTTTTGGAGAGGGCTATTAGTTGATCATATACCTGGCTATAGCTGCTTCCAATTGGGATTTCCTTTCCGGCAACCCAGAGTTTGGTTTTGCTGAATTTTTCAATTTTTGCGATGGGTACAATAAATGATCGATGTACCCTTACAAAATCCCGGGAAGGCAATTTTTCCTGAATGCTTTTTAAGGTCATTAACGTTAAAACCGGGTTGGGTTTGATATAGATTTTTATATAATCGTCCAACGCTTCAATCAATTCAATATCCTTCAAATTGATTTTCATGATTTCATAGTTCACTTTCACAAAAATGGAATTCAATTGCAATTGTTGTGAACTTAGAAAATCGAGATACTCTTTTGCTTTGTAACAGGCTTTCAAAAACCGATCATACTCAAAGGGTTTGAGCAAATAATCAACGGCATCTACATTAAAACCTTCTGCAGCAAAATCCTTATACGCAGTCGTAAATATAACTGGCGGTTTCTGGTTTAGATTTTTATAAAATTGCATCCCGCTGATATCAGGCATCTGGATATCCAAAAACAAGAGATCTACAGGATTTTCATGTAAAAAGATTCTCGCTTCATCTGTATTGGTAAAAGTCCTTTCGAGCTTAAGAAATGCAATCTTGGAACAGTACTCGTTCACCAATTGAAGGGCAAGCGGCTCGTCATCTATGGCTATACATTGTATCATCAGGTAGTAATCTGTAAAATAACGGAATAATAATTATCCTTAATCGTATTGGTTAACACATGTTTTCCGGGATACATTAGCTCAAGCCTTCTTTTCACATTATTGATTCCGATGCCGGTATTCTCTGCAAGCGTATTTTCCGAAGAAACAATATAGTTGACCGAACTGAAAAATACAATATTTCCCTCAGTTCTGATATCAATATCAATTTTGGAAGATTCTTTGGTACTAACCCCATATTTAAAAGCATTTTCTACAAATGGAATAAAAAGGAGAGGGGCAATCAGCAAAGTATCAATATCACCCGAAGTAGAAAAATTCAGAGTCACTTTATCTGTCAGTCTTACTTTCTGAAGATCAATGAAATTATGAATGAAATCTACTTCATTGCTTAAAGGCACCAGATCCCTCTGCGTTTCGGTAAGTATATAACGCATGATAGCGGACAGCTTCATAACAGCCGGAGCTGTATTCTCACTCCTGACTACTGCAAGTGAATAGATATTATTCAGCGTATTAAAAAAGAAATGTGGGTTCACCTGCGATTTCAGAAAAGATAATTCTGTATTGAGTTTTTCATTTTCTGTTTCTTTCCTGGTTTGCTCGGTCTGCAGCCAGCGTTGAATAACCGAAATACAGGTACCTACTGTAAATATCAATAGAAATAATACTGTATTATAAGGATCTGCCAAAGGCCGTTTTCTGGGAACATTCGGATTAAACTTTATTTTACCTTGGTAGGCAGGATTGGGTATAAATAGACGGGATTGGTTATTAATTACTTCGGGTTCGGCAATCCAGGTAGCAATTACTTTGGGTACATTTAAGAAAATGAGAAGACATAGAACAACAAAAAGTATATACCAACCCCATTTTTCTTTTGCAAGAAACCTGGGTATTAAAATCAGTGTATTCAGGTAGTAAAATAGAACCAGAAACACATTATTACAAACAATGGTAGCCAATTGGTGGTTACTCATGTTGAATTCCCTTAGTCTGGGAAAAAATACAAGATAGGGGAGTGTAAAAAAACATACCCAGGCTGCCAGATGAGCTATGATTACGACTGTTTTTTTATTGTTTCGCAAGGCGTTTATTTGAATTATGATTAGAACTTAAGTATCAATTTTGTCCAGAAACTCATTTCTTTTGCCATATCGGAATTCATTTCCTGAGATGGAGTTGTGCTTTGAGTACTGCTACCTCCCCCGTTTCTTCCACCACCTCTTCCTCCTCCACTACCAAAGCCGGCCGATCTTCCTGAGCCAAAACCTGAACCCGCATCAGCTCCTGTATTTGCTGTAAAACCATTTATTTTCCAGCCAACCGACAATGGCTTCCCGTTTAAATCCGTTGGTTTACCCAGAAAAGCTACAGGAATCTGGTATTCAATATACAGTACATTCGAATCATCCCAATCAGCAGCAATGTTAATTCCATTGGGTTGGGTTACGAGTTGTGTTTTATCGTCCTGGTCGTCAAATCCGAAGGTTTTTAAAAAGAGCAGGGTAGAAGCCATCTTTTCCCGGTCAACTTTTGTATTACCTGCTTCAACGGATCCATTCTGTCCACCGCCGTTTCTGTTTCCTCCATTTCCTCCACCGCTAATTGCGTTTATTTTTCTTACAGGAAATTCCACCCCCGTTCCTTCTCTTTTTTTCCCTTTCTTGTCCAGATAAACATTCATTCCCATCAACAAAATTTTCATCTGCATTTTCTGACTGGGTATTTTCAAAGCCAGGTAAATATTATCTGCATCTTGATCAACGGAATATACGATCTGTGTTTCTTTGTCTGTTTCAAATCTGCTCGTTGGCCATTCATTGATATTGCCATCAATCGTATGAACGATTCTGTTGGTATCTGTTCTCAGTTTGCCAGCTCCATATAATTGGGTGATTAGTAAACTTGCGATAGCTTGAAAAAGCACCAATATTTTTCTCATATGGCAGTTAGTTTGTTCCAAATCTATTCAGACCGGGGTAGGATTGGAAAGATTTTGGGTGAATAAGGGGCTCTTATCGGTGAAAAATAAGCAGTGGCCTATAGGTCTCTTTGGGATAGGCGATTTTTTTTTGAGGAAGATGGCTGCTAAGAACTAATTCCCTTTGAGACCAGTTCGGAATACAAATGTTGGATCAGGCCATCGGCTAACCCGATTTTTGGAACATAGATTTCTTCTGCATCAGACCAGCGCATTACATTTATATAAATTTGCAATGCAGGCACAATTACATCAGCCCTGTCTTCACGTAACTTGTAAACATCAATCCGGTCAGCAACCGAATAACTGGAAATTTCTTTATAATAATCTTTTAATAAATCCAGGCTTAAAGGTTTGCCATCCTTTCTTTTGCTCAGAGAAAAAATTTTATTGATATTACCGCCGGTACCAATCGCTACAATTTTTTTATAGCCTTTTGTTCGGTTTTTTATAAAATCTTTTACTTCATTCCATTTATCATCTGTTACCATATCTTTCAACAACCGAATGGTTCCGATATTAAAGGATTGTTTAAAAATTAGCTTGCCATCCGCAAAAAAAGTAAGCTCTGTGCTTCCACCACCTACATCAATATACAAATAACTATGGTCGGTATCCATATTTTCTGCTACATGGTTTTCATAGATCAGGGAAGCTTCAAAATCACCGCTAATAATGTCTATATCCAACCCGGTCTCAAGCTTTATTTTGCGGATCAGATCGCTACTGTTTCTTGCATCCCGCATAGCACTCGTAGCACAGGCAATTACATGAGAAACTCCATAAGCATTAATAAGATGCCCATAGGCTTTCATGGTTTGTAATACCATGCCTCTTTTTTCTTTGGAGATTTCCCCTTTTTCAAATACATCGAAACCCAGCCTGAGTGGAACACGCACCAGGTTTAATTTATTAAACTGAACTTTCCCATTCTGATTATCCGTCACATCCGCAATTAATAATCTTGCTGCATTACTTCCGATATCAATTGCTGCTAACCTCACTGCGTAATTTTATTTTTTTTGAACAGGTAATGATAAGTTTCTACCTGCGAACGTATTTTTCTTTTTCCTGCGGAAGATACATAGTTGTTGGATAATTCATTGTCGAGCATTCGGGCTTTGACATTATCTCTTAATTGAATGTGGATAATATCTTTTAATTCGGCTGCAATAACAGGATCTAATATGGGAATGGCTGCTTCCACCCTGTGATCCAGGTTTCTCACCATCCAGTCGGCACTGGAAATATATACTTTCTCTTTACCAAGGTTATGAAAGATCATTACCCTCGCATGCTCCAGATATTCATCCACAATACTAATGGCTGTAAACGTTTTTTTGAATTTTTTAGGGTCGATTACAGGACAGAAAATCCCTCTTACAATCATTCGTATTTCTACTCCGGCAGCTGCGGCATCATATAGTTTTTGAATGAGTACTGCATCACTCAATGAATTGATTTTAAGAATGATCCCGGCTTCTTTTCCTGCTTTTGCATTTTTAATCTCTTTGTCAATCAACTGATTGATTTCTTTTCGCATATTATTAGGGCAAACCATCAATGTTTTGCACATTCGGAGAGAATGACCCCCGGTTTTCCAGTTTTCCAGGTAATAAAATATGCGGTTGATATCAGCCATTACATTACGGTTCCCCGTCAGTAAACAATGATCCCCATATACCCTTGCCGTTTTTTCATTCAGGTTTCCTGTACTCACAAAACCGTATTGAATCGTTTTATTTCCTTTTCTTTTTTTGATAATACAAAGCTTGGCATGTATTTTAAGTTTGGGCACACCCAGCAAAACCCTGATTCCTTCTTCCTCCAGTATTTTTTTCCATTCAAGATTGGCTTCTTCGTCAAACCTTGCTTTCAGTTCCAGCATCACTACCACTTCTTTACCATTTCTCGCTGCATTGATCAATGCATTGATCACTTTTGAGTTGGATGCCAGTCGATAAGCAGTAATTTTAATAGAAGTAACATCCGGGTCCATGGCAGCTTCCCGCAAAAGGTCAATGATCCCATTAAAAGAATGATAAGGAAAATTCAACATCACATCTTTTTTCACAATTACATCAGTAACCCGCATCGTACTTTGGAGATCAGGATGGGTAAATGGGGCTCTGCGGGTACTGCTGGCGGTGCAACAGCGGCGGGTGCGGTCGGAAATACTTCTCAACCAAAGCCTTCTTCTTCAGGCTCTTGGACTAACCTAGATCAGTACCTAAGCGCCAATTCCGACAATGCGACTCAAATGGGTCAG
>CAIWKU010000086.1 GCA_903913355.1 uncultured Bacteroidota bacterium
ATATGTACTATATGGCCAAGGACCCCGTTCCATTGGCAGGTGAAAAAAGAGAGATGCCCAAAATCGAAACCATGCCAGTATCGGAGGGAACTCCTGTGTTCCGGGATTTTTTCCTGAATGATATTGTTTGCAATGGCGCTGAAAAAGGAGTTTTTATACGCGGCATCCCTGAAATGAATGTACAGAATGTTCAATTGAGCAATATGGTACTTCAGGTTAAAAAAGGAATTGAATGTACAGAAGCATCGGGAATCCGTTTTCAGAATATTCGACTGATTACTGAAGAATCTGACCCGTTAATTTACCTGCAGAATAGTAGCAATATCGAGTTTGATAATATCCGCTATGATAAACCGGCTGAAACTCTTTTTAGCATCAATGGCGACAGAACCAGGAATATCAAAGTGAATCATATTGATCTTACGAAAGCAAAAAATAAAACAGTATACCAGTTTGGTGCTCTTCCATCATCAATCCAATTTAAGTAAGCAGCATGAAGAAATATTTCCTTTTTATTATTAGTAGCATTTTGATCAGTGTTAGTTGTGTAAAAGCACAGACTTTAGCAGAGAGAATGGCGGCTACTGTAATGACAATCTGGAAAGATTCATTATTCACTGACCCTGCCAAACCCGCAAAATGGACTTACGACCAGGGCGTTATTTTAAAAGGTATAGAAGGGCTATGGTACCAAACTGGTGATGGTAAATATTTTGCGTATCTCCAAAAATGCATGGATTTTTTTGTAGATGATAAAGGCAATATCAGAACCTATAAGCAATCCGATTATAACCTGGATAATATATTATGCGGAAGAGTATTATTGACACTATACAATGTTACGGGAAAAGAGAAATATTTTATTGCAGCCACCACCTTAAGAAACCAGTTGCAATCACAACCCAGAACCAAAGAAGGCGGTTTTTTTCATAAAAAAATATACCCTTACCAAATGTGGTTGGATGGTTTGTATATGGCCGAACCTTTTTATACAGAATATGCTTCAGCCTATCATGAAACAGCTGCATTTGAAGATATTGCCCATCAGTTTATGTGGATGGAGAACCATGCCAGAGATAAAAAAACAGGATTACTCTACCATGGATGGGATGAAAGCCGTGAGCAAAAATGGGCTAACCCCGTTACAGGCCTATCTCCCAATTTTTGGGCAAGGGCAATGGCCTGGTATGGCATGGCACTGGTAGATGTATTGGAAAATTTTCCGGATAACAATCAATATAAAGATTCATTGAAATCCATCCTGCACAGGTTTGCAGATGCCATTCAAAAAGTACAGGATCCTGCCACCGGTTTATGGTATGATATCATTGATAAACCTACCGCAAAAGGGAATTACCCCGAAGCTTCTGCCAGTTCTATGTTTGTATGCGCTATTGCCAAATCGGTAAGACTGGGTTTGCTCCCGCCATCATATCTCCCAATAGCGAAAAAGGGCTATGCAGGTATACAAAAAACATTTATTGAAACAGATGCAAATGGGCAAACCAATATAAAAGGAACCGTAAGTGTTAGTGGCTTGGGTGGAACACCTTATCGGGATGGTAGCTATGCATATTATATGAGTGAGAAAGTAGTGGTGAATGACCCCAAAGGAGTGGGTGCTTTTTTACAGGCTGCCAATGAAATGGAACTCCTGCCCACCCTTGGCTTGGGTAAGGGAAAAACAGTTTTGCTGGATGATTATTTTAATTCAGAGAAGAAGAAAAATATTATTGGCATTGAAATGCCCTACCACTATAAATGGTACGAAATGTACAATAATGGCTTCTCCATATTGGGCTCTGTTTTTCGGAAATATGGCTTACAGACCAAAACCCTCAGCGAAGCACCTGATCGTAAAAATCTAAAAGAAGCAGCTATCTATTTGATCGTTGATGCAGACAATACTGCCGACAAACCCAACCCCAATTATGTTCAGGAAAAAGATGCCGGAGAAATATATGAGTGGGTGAAAGCAGGGGGTGTTCTGGTAATATTACATAACGATAAAGGCAATGCCGAATTCGAACATTTTAATACCCTTGGCGATAAATTCGGAATCCATTTTAATGAAGACAGCTATAATAAAGTAGTAGGCACTGAGTATGAAACTGGCAAGATTGAGATACCTTCCGGTAATTCCATCTTGCCCAATGAAAAGAAAATCTATCAAAAAGAAATTTGCTCCATTACACTAAAGGAGCCTGCAAAAGCGTACCTGAAAAAAAATGAGCTTGTCATTTTTGCAGTAGCAAAAATTGGTAAAGGAACCGTATTTGCCACCGGCGACCCCTGGCTGTATAATGAATATACAGATGGAAGAAAATTGCCATTGGAATATGAAAATTTTAAAGCAGCAAATGACCTCACACAATGGCTGATCCAACAAATACCTGTAAAAAATAATATAACTAAACAGTGAGAACGCACCTAAAACATATTGCAAAATGTTTAGGAATAACTATATGGTGTATTCTGATACTGGCTACAGGAAAGCTTTCTGCACAGGATCGTAGTAAACCAATAATAGTGGATATATCCGGTCATGGTGATTTTAGCAGTATCCAGGATGCGCTGAATAGTCTGCCCGATAATGCTTCAGAACAACGAATCCTGTTCATTAAAAAAGGGGTGTATCACGAAAAAATATTCATCGAGAAAAACTTTGTAACACTTCTGGGAGAAGATAAAAACAAAACCATTCTAACCATATCGCTCGCAAGAGATATCTGGCGATGTGAGAACAGCGATGATTGGGGAGTAGCTACCATCAACCTGAAAGGGAATGATATTGTTCTTGAAAATCTAAGCATTACCAACAGTTTTGGATTTGATAATATTGCTAATAAGGAAGGAATTCATATCGACTGTCCCGGAGACACAGCCAATCCCTTTAAAACCGTAAAGCGCGATGGTCACCAAATGGCGTTAAGAAGTTTTGCCACAACCCGTTTAATTGTACGTAACTGTATTCTAAGAGCATTTGGAGGAGATACGGTTAGTCCCTGGAACACCGACAATGGTATGTTTTATTTCAAAGACTGTTTGATGGAAGGCGGAGTTGACTTTTATTGTCCGCGCGGATGGGCTTACGCAGAAAATTGTGAGTTTGTGGCGCATGGAAATGTAGCCGCCATCTGGCATGATGGATCTAAATTTCAGGATTCCAAAACGGTACTCAGAAATTGTGTTTTCAGAGGAGAGGATGGGTTTAAACTGGGTCGCTACCATCGCGATGCACAATTCTATCTGATCAATTGTTCTTTCCCGGAAAATATGGCGGATGCCCCTATTTACCTCAATCCCTCCAAACCCCAGAATATCATTCAATGGGGGCATCGGGTATATTTTTTCAATGCGCAAAAAAAAGGTGTTCAGTATAAATGGCTTGCCGATAATCTCCAAAATGCTCCGGGTTCCCCTTCTGCAGATCAGATAAATGCTGCCTGGACATTTGCAGGAAAATGGAACCCATCAGATAAACCAACACAAATCAATTTGAAAGGGAAAACGATATATCCCTCTTCTGATCGAACCATAACCAATGCATCTGAAGATCCGATAGCAGAAAATATGCTTCTGTACCAGAGAGCCATTGGTGGTTGGCCAAAAGCAGTTAATGAGGTTAAAGTAGACTATACCAAAATCCTCACAGATACTGAAAAAAAATCCATCAGAAATGATTCTATGCATATTGATGCAACGATGGATAATAATGCCACCATGCGTGAGATCCGGTACCTGGTAAAAGCATATAAACAAACAAATAACCGCAATTATCTCAATGCAATAGAAAAAGGGATCAGGTATTATTTACTTGCCCAGAATCCTGCGGGTGGTTGGCCACAATTTTATCCGGATTCGGCATTATACCGAAGCCAGATAACCTATAATGATGATGCCATGACAAATGTGCTCAACATATTGCAGGATATAGTTGAAGCAAAAAATGATTTTGATGTTGTAAACCCGGCTTTTGTTCCAAAGGCAGCTGAAGCAGTTCGAAGGGGAATCTTGTGTATCCTGGCCACGCAGTTAAAAG
>CAIWKU010000087.1 GCA_903913355.1 uncultured Bacteroidota bacterium
AAGTATCATAACTAACAATTATAGTAATGCCTAATGCTAAATGTTTTTTGGATAATTTATTCATAGTAATCTCTTGTTCAGTGATCAGCGAATTATGCAATTCTGGTAAATGCTTTACATCCTGTAGTTAATTTTTGTATTACAATCGTTCAATATTATTTATTACCACTTCCAACTTTCATACATGATTTTATACATTCTTTCAGGCAACCAAATGAATATTTTTATCAGGAAAACTAGCAATGGCAGCAAGCTTGCAGAATACATTTTTTTTTGTTACAAATTCTAAATCATTTATCGAGGAAAACTACATATTAAAAAAAATATAGATGTAGTTTTTATACTACTAATTGTAGTTATAATTCATGATGTTTACCAAGAAGGATAGAGCGAAAATTTGCACAAATAAACGGGAACCTTTAAAAAGAAAATGAAAAAGAGTAGAAAAAGCCGGTTGGTGCATTTTATGTATCTATTGCTTTATTTCACGTAGGGGGTCATTTATTACATAAAGAAAAAAATAAACATCAAGTGATTAAAATGTTATACTAAAATAAAATAAATAAGTTTAACAGTAATTATCAAACTATAGCTAAACAATAACCAAATAATTTGGGCAACCTTTTCATTATTAAGCAGAAAAAAATCTACAAATAAAACGGAACCATCCAAAAATTAATCCTTTTTTAATCCTACACATACTTTATCAAATACCCAATCAAAACTATTCCTTATTTTTTTCCGAATTAAACACATGTCCAATTCATGGGTAATCCCACCCCCATCCCATCTCCCTCCTAGTCCTATCCCAGTCCTATCCCACTATAGTTGCACCATAGTGGCACTTATCCACATCCCATTTGCTAGTATTTTTAGCAAACAAGGGTCATTTTCGATTTTCAAGGCTTATAAAAGCGAAATTTTCGGCTGAAACCCTTTGCCAGTAAGGGGTTGTAGTGGTTGGTTCCAACCGTTACAAGTTTTTTGAAATCATTTTTTAATAGATTTGCAACTTTTTTTGAAAAAACTCCAACCGTGCCTTTGTGCCTTGGTGCCTTGGTGTGCAAAATAAATCTCACACTAAGGCACAAAGGCACGGTTTGGGACACCAATGAAAGACTCGCCTTTTAGTTGGCCATTTTGTATGTTTGAGTATTCACACTATCTCTTACTTAAAAGCATACGCTGACTTTGAAAATAATTTCCTGGAACTGCAATATGGCTTTCAGAAAAAAAGCAGCGTATATCTTGCGTGAAAAGCCGGATATATTGATTGTTCCCGAATGCGAACACCCTGACAAATTAAAATTCCCGGACACCATTCAAAAACCAACTGATATACGCTGGTTTGGTGCGAACCCACATAAAGGCATTGGTATATTTTCATATAGCAATTATCGGCTCACCTTACTAAAAAAATACAATCCCGATTTTCAATATGTAATTCCGATATCGGTTACTGGCGGAGAATATTCGTTTACACTATTTGCTATCTGGGCAAATAACCCTACAGATCCGGATGGAACGTATGTGGAACAGGTTTGGAAAGCATTGGCATATTATAAAAGAGAATTGGGCAAATCACCCGTTATTTTAATGGGCGATTTTAATAGTAATACCATTTGGGACAGGCCTCAACGCAAAGGCAATCATTCTTCAGTTGTTGAACTGCTGAAAACAAACCATATTTTCAGCACCTATCACCACCATTTCAAACAAATACAAGGCAAAGAAAAACATCCAACACTTTATATGTATCGGCATAAAAACAAACCCTATCATTTGGATTATTGTTTTGCCTCTTCTAAATTTCTGGAGAAACTGGATACAGTGAAAATCGGGACTCATGCAAAATGGAGTCCCCTAAGCGACCATGTTCCCATAATAGTAAACTTCCAATAGAACGCAAATCAGCAAATGTTTATTCTACCGCTTCAAAACCATTCAACAATTCAACAGTTTAACAATGAAACATGCCCCCCTATTTCCCCCATATTTCCTAATTTTGCTCCATGAATTCGAACCTGGTGAATGAGGCAGTAAAACCCTGGGAAGTAGCTGATACGGATGTATTAACAGATACCACCAAAGGCTATAGTCTGGTAGTATGGAATGATGAGGTAAATACTTTTGAATGGGTAATTGAAACGCTTGTAAAAGTGTGTGGGCATACCCCGGAACAAGCAGAACAATGTGCGCTTTTTATTCATACACAAGGAAAATATGCGGTAAAGAAAGATGAATACACTATCTTAAAACCCATGTGTGATGCCATCACAGACCGCGGAATTGGTGCTACGATTGAAATAACCACTACCTGATATTCGCTACTCCAATAAGAGTTACAACGCAATTAAACCCCATTGATTCATGCCTCTGCACGCTTTAACAGAAAAGATCTGGTTTCCACCAGTTACCGAAGCAGCTGAGGATGGATTATTAGCGATGGGGGGTGATGTATCAACCGAGAGATTGTTATTGGCTTACCAACAAGGGATTTTTCCCTGGTATGATGGAGATATTCCGCTGTGGTGGTCGCCTGATCCTCGTTTCGTGCTTTTTCCGGATGAGCTAAAAATCAGCAAGAGCATGAAATCCCTGATCAGAAAAGGCTCATTTCAATTCACCAGTAACCATGCTTTTCCGGCCGTTCTGCATTACTGCAAAGAAAACCAAAGAAAAGGCCAGGATGGTACATGGATCACTGATGAACTGGAAAAATCGTTGAACCAATTACATACTATGGGCTATGCACATAGTGCCGAAGCATGGTTGGATCATCAATTAGTGGGTGGATTATATGGTATTCGTATTGGAAAAATGTTCTTTGGGGAAAGTATGTTCTCGATAAAACCCAATGCCAGTAAGTTTGCTTTTATACAGTATGTTGACCAATTAAAAACAGAACAGGTAAAGCTGATTGATTGCCAGGTATATACCGAACATCTGGAGAGTTTGGGTGCCAGAATGATTACACGAAAGGAATTTATGAACTGCCTTCAACAAAATAGCTAACTCTTATAGCCGTACATTTTCTCAACGTCTTTCACAATTTTTTCCATCTCCCAATCATTGCCCTTGGCTTCATAATTCTGTTTCAGGTTACTGCCAAATAATACAGCCACGGTTTGCCAGAATGCAGCACTGATAAACCCTTTGTATTCATCAATGATCTCATAACAATTATTCCCGGTTTCGCGATAGATCAATTTCATGAGAATTTTTCCCTGGAAAACAGATAACTGGGTAAGCTTATCCGTAAACTCTTTTTTCAATTCCTTTTCGCGGGCTTTAATAATACTTCTTCTTTCTTTTTTATCTGTAACATGCACCAATTTCGCATTGATCTCATTCATAATTCTACCCGCTACTTTGGCATAGGGATAAGTAACATACACCGCATTGCGAAGCCGGGTCCATTCTACCCAATATTTTCTTTGTTGAGGAGTAAGTTTTGTATATACCCAAACCGGCGGTAAGGAACTGGAAGGTATGGTATCTCCCTGTGGTGTAATAAAAGCAAATACCTTCAGGGTATCATTGATACCATGCTGTTGGGCATATAATTTGTTTCCTGTCTGGAACAGAAAAACAAAACTTATACAAAGGATGCTATTTCTGATAGTTCGTGTCAAGCTTCTTGAAATTAGACAGTTTTCCACTGATTAATGCTGCCCAAAGCAAAAAAGTAACCTTTGTAAATGTTAAGAAACCTGTTTTAGGTAACCGGGTGTTCTTTTTACTCTTTGAATAATGGACATGATAAAACCAATCACCATAATAATTACCCCTATCCAAAGAATATTAATCATAGGAAACTCATACACTTTCAAAGTAATCAGATCGGTGATGGCCCCACTCTCTTTGATACCAATTTTGAATTTATCCGATCCCTGATCAGGTGCCCCATTAAACAGGAATACCAGGCTTTGCGATTGAACCGTATCCGGTATCTGCCTTAGTTCCGTCAACCCTTTGATGGCTACCCCGGGATTAGCCGTGTACCTTCTCCCGTCTTTGGCAACCACTGTCATATCCATAAACAAAGCAGTTTCATCATCTGCATATTTACTTTTGAGTTCTGCAGGGTTCTTGGATACTTTATTCAAAATGATCATCCCATTGCTATAAAAAACCGTGTCGTTCACACTCAGCTGGTATTTTTTAAAGCTGGAGGTATCTGGCTGGGTATTTTCCTGGAAAGAAGTGATATAGACAAAAATATCCTTGTACCAATAATGTTTGGCCGCCGGATTGGCTGAAAATCCTTCACCTCCTTTGTTCTGTTTAATCACATCAGGATATAGCTTAAACCCTTCCGATCCGTCTTTTGCTTTAAAATCAATTTCAAAATAGCGTTTACGATCTTTTGCATTCAAAGTGTCCGAAACATAAGTCACCATGAACTTTCCCATATCCGTAGCCACTGCTTTGAAAAGCGTAATATTTTCAGCAGGATCTCCTGTAGCGCCATTCTTTTCCTTGGGGTTTACGCGTAATGGACTTACTCCGGTAGTATTCCAGCTTAATACAGTTTTCTTGCTCGAGGATATCAGGATACCCACCAACACCAATCCAAAACCTATATGCGCAACAGAGGCACCTGCTGCCTTGATCTTACCCTTTAATCCCAGCCAGATATAAGCGATATTACCGACTACTGCATATACAGCTGCAAAAATGGCCATATGAATAGCAAATAGAAAGCCCGGGCCTTTTTTATCAAAATTGATATTACCAAATAAACTGATAGACAGGCTGATCAATACGGCTATCAGTGTAGGTATCCATATTTTTTTACCCAAAAAAGCTTTGGGGGTGTCCTTGTATTTTAAGTATTGTGTTAAGGCAGTCAATAACCCAATCACAATCGCTACAAATACCTGTATCTGGTTATAAGCAAATTCAGCATCTTCGGGTGGTGACATATGTGTGCCGAATATTTTATTAAAAACAGGCACCGATGTTTTGGAAATAATTACCATTCCCGATAAGAAAAGTACCAATGAGCCAATAAATATCCAGAACTCACGACTATATACATTCTCCTCTTTAATAACTGCCGGGATGCTTTTATAATTACGGATATAGAGATACATAGCCGGTAAAAAGAATACCAGCACAAATAATACCAATTGGGTATTCATATCCAGGTCTACAAAAGCATGTACAGAAGTATCTCCGAGAATACCACTTCGTGTTAAAAAAGTGGAATACAAAACCAAAACAAAACTGATGATATAAAAGAAATAAGTAGGGCGTAATGAATACCCACTATTTTTATATACCAGGTTGGTATGTAATCCGGCCACCAGGGTTAACCAGGGAACCAGGGAAGCATTTTCAACCGGATCCCATGCCCAATACCCCCCGAAAGAAAGACTTTCATAAGCCCATGCGGCCCCCATCATAACACCTAGTCCCAATACGGCTGCAGAAAACGAAGCCCAGGGAATAGCTGGTGTTGTCCACTCATGGTTTTTACGCATCAATCCGGCAAATGCATAGGCAAAAGGGACAATAGTAGAAGCAAATCCCAGAAATAATATAGGCGGATGTATCACCATCCAGTAATTCTGTAGCAAAGTATTCAACCCGTTACCATCTTTTAAAAGCGTGAGGTAATTGGGCATACTAAAAATTGGGGCAGTGATTTCATTTCTCGTTAAGGTAAACGGACTGCTGCCTACTTTGATGCCAAAGAAATAAACACCCATCACCATGGTTGCTACACAGAATTGTGCAAAGCTGATCACTGTCATCACTCCTGGCTCCCAATCTTTCGATTTCCAAATCAATACCCAGCCCAATACACAATGCCAGAAACTCCAAAGCATAAAACTACCTTCCTGCCCTTCCCAGAAACAACTGAGCAGGTATTCAACCTGTAAACTTCTATCACTATGCGACCAGGCATATTTGTATTCAAACAGGTGGTGAGAGATAATAAAATACAGGGTAAAGAACATGGCCAGCACGCCTACTGTTTCTAAAGCAAAGGCAATTCTTGCCAAACGAAGCCAGCTTTTCTTTTCAACCAAATCCTGCAACCTGGAAGCCTTAAAATAGGCAACTGTTGAAAACAGGGATGCGACCAGGAAGAGCAAAGCAAAAAAATGTCCGATCTGTCCTGCCAATAAATTTTCTCCGATATAATTCATGTAATAAGGGTTCTGATAATGGAAAAAGTACTCATCGATCGCCTCTCAACTCAATGCCATCATTACCCGTTTACAGGTGATGGCAGACTTTTCGCTGCATTGGGGTCGTCTTTGTATTTAGAAGGGCATTTCAATAGAATATCCTTACACTCAAAATGGTCACCCTGCATTTTACCTTTTAACACGATACGGTCACTTTTTTCCATATCGGTGGGTTTGTTATTATGATAAACCACTTTGATACTATTACCGAGCGAGTCAACCGCAGTAAATACCAGGTAATTGGGATTTTTGACAGCATCGTACTCAACAGGTTGCCTTTTATCTAATTTGGCAATCAGGTTTACGAACTTACCTTCTTTCTGTTTGGCAGAAGAAATGGTTTCGTAAGTAGTCAGATCACCGGTATAACTGATCAGCACCACAATAGAAATAGCAATCAGAACCAGGATAGCGATGTTTGTCTTCTTCATGAATAAGTTATTTACCCTGCAAAAGTAGCCCAAAATGAATTTGAAACCGCTGACGATTATCAGCAGACTATATGAAACCCGTTATAAAAACGGATAACCGATAGAAATAGAATGGAAACCCATGTATACCCTTGTTTAACTAACACTGTTAAATTGGGCAAGAACTGTCATTCTTTTGTCAAAATCCCCAAAATGAAGCTAAATTTGCGCCCTGTTTGCATTTTAAGAAAATACCATGTCTGATTTATCGCATTTTGATCCCAATTCCGTGGGTAATCCTTCCAACAATATTTTTGGATTACCCTTCAGCGAAGAAGACGCCCGACTCGTAATTCTACCCATACCCTGGGAAGTGACGGTAAGTTATGGTGCCGGCACATCAAGAGCAGCAGAACACGTGTATAAAGCCAGCAAACAGGTGGATATTTTTGATACCGATGGCCACCAGGGTTGGAAGCAGGGTTTTTTTATGAAGCCGGTTGATAAACGAATTTTACTGAAAAGTGATTACCTGCGCAAAGAAGCCGAGTTGTATATCGACTATATTTCAAAAGGCGATGATATTCAGAAGAATAAATTCATGTGCAAAAGTCTGAAAGAGATCAATGAAGGAAGTTTATTCCTGAATGAATGGGTATATGATCAAACCAGAGAACTGCTCAATCAAGGTAAATTAGTGGGCATTCTGGGTGGAGACCACAGCACACCCATTGGTTTTATGAAAGCATTAGCGGAAAAACATGGTGATTTCGGAATTTTGCAAATAGATGCCCATTGCGATCTGCGGAAGAGTTATGAATATTTTACCTATTCACATGCTTCTATTATGTACAATGCCTTACAGGAAATTCCGGCTATCCATAAACTGGTTCAGGTGGGTGTACGTGATTATTGTGAAGAAGAATGGGATTTGATTTGTAACAGCAACCATCGGGTAGTTACTTATTTTGATAAAGCCATCAAGGAAAGACAATTTGAAGGGGAACGCTGGAAAGAAATTGTTACAGAAATCATTGAGCACCTGCCGGAGAAGGTTTACCTCAGTTTTGATATCGATGGATTGGACAGAAAATTCTGTCCCAATACTGGCACCCCCGTACCCGGTGGATTAGAAATGGAAGAAGTACTTTATCTGGTTAAAAAAATATCAGAAAGCGGTCGTAAACTAATTGGCTTTGACCTTGTAGAAATCAGCATTGGACAAACCGACTGGGATGCCAATGTGGGTGCCAGAATTCTTTGGCGATTATGCAATTTGCTGGTGAATAATCAGTAATCTATTTTTCAAATCCTTCTCAACGAAACCTCTGCCCTTCCTTTCTCTGCGGCGAAAAATGTACCCTAGAAATTTACAGCAGAGAACAATAAAAACAGCGTTAGCGCAGAGAAATTCAGAAATATTTTTGAAATTATTTTTTGCATAAAAACCTGCATCTTTACTCACTAATTTGAAAGGACCATGGAAGGAAAAGAATATGATTATATACTGGTATTTAAAGGAACCGGACACGGATTGGTGAACCGTATCAGTAAGTTGATGTTATTATTAGCTATCAGTATTTTCATTTTTTCATCCATATTCCCGTTTAGCAAAACCTCTATTCTTCCTCTGATCATTACTGCCGCTATTATTGGATGGTGGGTATACCTTTATCTGCAACAAAAAAAAGGGAATATTTTGTACTACCGGATTGCACTAATGTTTGCCGCGTATGGTTGGTATATACAGCCCAAAGGGTTATTAATTGCCCTTGTTTACCTGGTTGCAGCTTTATTGGAAAAGCAGGTCAAGTTTCCGGATGAAGTGGCTTTTGATAATGAGGAGATCGTATTCAATAGTTTTCCGAAAAAATTCTATCCCTGGAATACTTTCCGGAACATTGTATTAAAAGATGGGCTACTCACCATTGATTTTATGAATAATAAACTCATTCAGAAAGAATTAGAATCGGTAACTACCAAAAAAGAAGAAGAAGAATTTAATGAATTCTGCAGGGCCAGACTTAGCCCGGTTACTGTCTAATCATTTAGCCGCATTCTACTGATTTTTAGTTTTTACAGTTACTTTTGCCAGATGGCAATGGATCAATCCCCCTATTTATTGTATTCGGATGGAAATGGAAATATATTTGAAGATACCAGTCTCTATGCTGTTGGCAGGGCCGGCTGGGATGCATTTCCTGTTCCGGCAGAAGAATGGATTGAATTACCCGATGGCGGAAATTTATATGAACTACCCGGCAGAAGGGGTATCGGGATAGATGTTACCAGTGGCGAAATGAGACTATGTGAGAAAGGCTGGGCAGTAGCTGCTTTTATTCCACCAGCTCATACCGGTCTTTACCTGGCAGCTTTTGAAACCCTCCCTGAAGCCCCTACCTTACCTTTATTTTGTTATACTGCAGCAGGATGGCTGAATGAAAAAACCTATGTACCAGCCGTACGGATTGAAAAAGATATTCGCCAGGAAAATGCAGGATATAATGAGGAGCAGATAGAGAAAGGAACCTTGCATCTTTTACAGAATTATCCGGAAAACAGACTGGTAAAGCACCTGATGGAGAATTGCTGCATGACCTATCATTGTCCGGCCGCACGCAATTTTGCTTTAGGCAGATGGGAATGTCCTGTACCTACCTCCCCTGCCTGTAATGCCAATTGTATCGGTTGCATTTCATTTCAACCCGAAGAAGAAACGATTGTATCAACTCAGGACAGATTAACGTTTAAACCCAGCGCCGAAGAAATCGTTGAATTTACGGTTCCACACCTCCTGAATGCTGATTTTCCGATCATCAGTTTTGGTCAGGGTTGTGAAGGTGAACCCTTATTAATGTGGGAAACCATACGAGAATCCATTATTGAGATTCGCAAACATACACAGCGAGGCAGTATCAATATCAATACCAATGGTTCAAAACCGGATGCGGTAAAAGCATTATGCGAAGCGGGATTAAATAGTATTCGGGTAAGTACCAATTCTGCAAGAAAACATATTTATGAACCTTATTACAGACCCAATAATTACCAGTTTGAAGATATCATCGAAAGTTTACGTGTGGTAAGATCATTTGGGGGATGGGCCAGTATCAATTATTTTGTTTTTCCCGGAATGACAGATAGTGTGGAGGAATATGAAGCATTGCGCAAACTGATTATTAATACAGACCTCAGTATGATCCAGTGGCGAAATTTCAATATTGATCCGGATTGGTATATGGGAAAAATTGGTGTGCATGAAACGGGAGAAATGCTGGGTGTAAAACAACTGATGGATTTGATACGTGCTGAGTTTCCAAAACTTCGGTTTGGGTATTTCAATCCATCAATGGAAAGAATGAAAGGAGATTATGAGCATCATTTTGCCGGTGGTGAATTGTATAAATAGCCTTTGTCAATTTCCACATCATTATCATTACTCACAATCAAATTACCGTCATTTTATTATTCCTTAATGCTTACAACCCATCCCAAAAAAGATATTTACTTGGGCATATTACTCGCTACACTGGCGGTTGTAATCTGGTCTGGTAATTTTGTTATTGCAAGGGGTGTTAGTGCACAGGTAGGGCCGTTTAGCCTGGCATTTTACAGATGGGCCACGGCAACTTGTATTATGGCCCCTATCGCATGGAAATCTTTTTCGAGCGAGAAAAAGCTATTATATACCCATAGAAAATA
>CAIWKU010000088.1 GCA_903913355.1 uncultured Bacteroidota bacterium
GGCTTCGTGCTGGACAACGCGTTGAGCCAGTGCCTTCATGGAGATGCTGTCCTCGTCTCCGGTCATCTTAAAGTTGATCATGTTCTTGTTTAAATTTTTCCGTATCAAATAAATTACCTGAGGAATTGTTGATGGTAGGAGAGCTGCTTGGCGTAGGTAAATAATAGGTTGGGGCAGAGGAATAATACACATTGGAAGAAGGAACATTCGTTGCTGTGCTAGCCAGGTCTGTGGAATTGGTATTGGGATTACGGCCGGAATAGGCATCAAATATTTTTACCTTTGACTGGTTTTCTAATGAATCGATCAACACGATTTCCTGGTTTTCATGTAATGCATTCTCTGATTTTTCTGTAAACCTCAGTGAAGCCATAAAATAAAAATAGATTGCATACTCATATTTCTCACTCTTTGTTTCGTATGCTTTTGTTGCATTGGTAATGGTTTGGGTAACAATTTTGGGCTGTGTAAGAAACAATGTAACGGTGTAAGGAGTATTGGAGCAACCCAAACAAACTTTTTTATCTTTTAACAGTGGGATATGTTTCTCAATTAATCCGGTAAGCTGGTAGATAAATTTAGCATCATTCCATTTTTTAGGAATCTGCAGATTAAATATGGTAGTATCCATTTCTGACTTCCCCGATTGGGCATGCAGAAATGACACACTAATGAAACAACAAAAAGCCATCACTATTTTTTGTCTCATGTATTTTATTTATTTATGTTTCTAATTTAATACAAAATCTGGTCTGTTCATAGCGATTGCAGCGGTTTTATTTCTTTGACCGGGGTTGCATCAAAAAAACACGGTTCTGCACAATATGTCTTATCTCATTATCGTCTGGTCGCATTGCCTTTTCATGCTCCTGCTTAAACTTTTCAGTATCCAGTGTTGATCCATCGGCATAGTTAATCAATGCTCCATTATTGGTTACCACAGGCGAACTGGCTGATGGAGTGGAAGATGCCGGCATCCTGGCAGAACTTCCCCTCAGGGTACCGCTGGTGGCAGGTGCTGCAATATTCAATATACGGGTGGCTGAAGAGGGGCCGGGAAATATTTTTGATTTAGTATGGGATTCCAGGGAATCAATCAACACAATTTCTTTCTTATTGGTAGAAAGTTCATTCGCTTTGTCAACAAAAATCAGCGAAGCCATAAAAGCAAAGGAAATGCTGTATTCATAATGATCAAGTTTTGTTTCATAGGTTTTTGAAACATTGGTGATCGTTTGTGTAACTATTTTGGGAGGCATCAGTACCAAGAGTACATCATAAGGAGTATTAGGGCAATTCAGGCATACTCTTTTGTCTTTCAACAAGGGTATATTTTTCTCGATCAAGCCGGTCAGCTGGTATATGAATGCAGGGTCATCCCATTTTTTAGGAACCCGCAAATTGTAAATAGTTGTGTCTGACCCGGATGAAGACAACTGTGCAAAGAGAGCAGATACCCAGGCCAAACAACAAAACATCACTATAATTTTGCTTTTCATGCCAGCGCATTTACTTACTGTAATATACTACTAACTACGAAAAATAGCGAACCTGGTTGCTTTACATAAATGATCATTACCCGTCAATCGATCTCCAGAAAATCAAATCAATGTTTTAGTTTATCCTTAAAAGCTTTTTCGAATTTTTCCAGTTTGGGTGCTATTACAAAACGGCAATATCCCTGGTTCTGGTTATCGTTATAATAATTCTGGTGATAATTCTCAGCCGGATAGAAATTCTTAAAGGGTTCAATGGCAGTTACGATAGGTTTATCCCATGCACCTGATTTATCTAACAAAGCTTTATAGTGTTCTGCTTTTTGCTTTTGCGCTTCATTATGGTAAAACACCACACTTCTGTATTGCGGGCCTGCATCATTACCCTGGCGATCGAGGGTAGTTGGGTCATGCGTTTTCCAGAAAACTTCCAGTAATTCATCATAACTGATCTTAGCTGGGTCAAAAACGATTCGGCATAGTTCAACATGGCCGGTATTTTTATCACATACCTGCTCGTAGCTAGGGTTTTCAACAAAACCGCCGCCATAACCGCTTAGCACCTGGTAAACCCCGTTTAGGCGCTGAAAAAAGGCTTCGGTACACCAGAAACAACCTTCGCCAAAAGTGGCGGTATCTGTTTTAACACCTTCAGGAACAGGAATTGCATGCATAGAATTGTTTTTTGCGGAATTAACCGGTTGTGCACAGGCAGAAAAGCCCAATGCGACCAGTAGTAAAGAAAAATAGGTTTTGTTCATATAGTAAGAATAAAATTACACCCCTTATATATACAAACAGACGCAGTTTTAGTTGATAACTTACACAAAAAATGGCTAGCGGATCAATTTAACAATTTAGCCATTCTGTAAAACAGAGGCTCAATCCCTAAAAGGGCTTGATTTACCCACCATCCTGAATATCTGTTTACTAAATAGATGATGCCCGGCATTACCTTTGCTGCGCAGAAAAATACTGTTACAGAATGCGTTTATATCCAGAGTCAGCGATATCTCAGTTGGAATTTGATAAGGTAAAAGCTTTATTAAAGGAAAATGGCAAAACAGAATATGCCAAACAAAAGGCCGAACAGCTACGTATTCATACACGTAAAGAATATATAGATGTAGAACTAAGACAGACATATGAATACAAACTGATTCTTCAGCAGGGACAGTATTTTCCGAATGATTTTACATTGAATATTCATCGTGATATCAAACTACTGGGAATTCCCGGAGCCATGTTAACCGGGGAGCAATGGATTCCGATCAGAAAACTGACAGAAAATATACACTCAATTTTCAGGTGGTTTGATGCCGAAAGAAGGATGGCTTATCCTTATTTATCCAAAGTGATTGCCGGAACTTATTATGAAAAACAGATTATTGAATGGATTGATGAAGTGCTGGATGAAACAGGAACAGTAAAGGATAATGCTTCAGCAGATCTTCAAAAAATCAGGATGAACCTGTTCCGTAAAAGAAATGAATTGCGGAGAATGTTTGAGAAAGTGGTAGCAAAACTAACCAAAGCAGGTTTTAGCGCTGATATTGATGAAAGTTTTAGTAATGGCAGAAGGGTAGTAGCCGTATTTTCAGAACACAAAAGACAGGTAAAAGGGATTTTACATGGAGAGAGTGATAGTCGCAAAACAGCCTTTATAGAGCCTGAGGAAACCATCCAGCTAAATAACGATGTGTACGCGCTTGAAAATGATGAAATCAAAGAAATACAAAGAATTCTAAGAGAACTTACGGCTCGCTTATCCATATATGCTCCCCTGATTCAGCAGTACTTAGATATTACAGGCGAATACGATTTTATTCTCGCAAAAGCCAGACTGGCAATTGCCATGAATGGTCAACTACCCAGTTTGTCTGATAAAGCGCATATACAATTAATCGATGCCCATCATCCTTTATTATACCTGTACAATAAAGCCTCAGGTAAAAAAACGATCCCGGTAACACTCACCCTGGATGATAAAAACCGGATTTTGGTGATCAGTGGTCCGAATGCAGGCGGTAAAACGGTAACCATGAAAACCATCGGTCTGAATCAAATGATGCTGCAAAGCGGATTACTGGTTCCGGTGCATCCGGATTCACAGATGGGAATTTTTAAACAGCTATTTATTCATATCGGAGATACCCAGAACCTGGAATTTGAACTAAGTACCTATTCCAGCCATTTGCTGCACATGAAATACTTTATTGAAACAGCCAATGGCAAAACCATGTTTTTTATAGATGAACTGGGTAGTGGCAGCGACCCGAATCTGGGTGGGGCTTTTGCGGAAGTGATTATGGGGGAATTATCACGAAGACATGCATTTGGAATTGTTACCACCCATTATCTGAACCTCAAAGTAATGGCCAACCATACCCAAGGCATTATTAATGGAGCCATGCAGTTTGATGAAGTTCGTTTACAACCGCTATACAAACTCATTGTAGGCAAACCAGGCAGTTCTTACACATTTGCCATTGCTGAAAGAATCGGGCTTCCACCGCATATGATTAACAAAGCAAGAAAACTGGTAGATGAAGATCATTTCAAACTGGACCGTTTACTCAATAATACAGAAAAGGATCTCCAGCAACTGGATAAGGAAAAAAAAGAACTGAACCGTTTATTAAAAGAAAATGAAAAGCTGAAAAAAGAGATGGAGATAGTACTCAATAAAGAAAAACATCTTCAGCAGATTGAACTGTTAAAAAACCAGAATCGTATTTCAGAAGAGCGGCTGGTGTATTTAAAAGATATGGAGCGCAAACTGAAACAGATTGTACTGGACTGGAAAAAATCGGAAGACAAATCACAGGTGGTTAAAAACCTGCAACAATTATTATTCAAAAGCAAGGAGGAGATTGTAGTGAATAAGCTGGCAAAAAAAGTAGATAAGAAATATAAAGAGCTAAATCAGAATATTATAGTCGGTTCTTTGGTGAAATTGAAAAAGAACTACCAGGTAGGTGAGGTGAAAGAAATCAGGGGTAAGAGAGCGATTGTACAGATTGGCGTATTACCCATGAATGTAAATATCTCAGATTTGATTTCGGTTGAAAAACTAGAGGAAAATAATCAGTCACAAGTGTGAGTTGTAAAGCGAATCTGATCTATGATTGATTGATTATGATCTTTTAGAGAACCAAATCCATGAAAAAACCATTATTGTTAACGCTTTTTTTGCTGCTTTTGAGTCAGCTTGTAAATGCGCAATTATGTGTTGGCAGTCTGGGTGATCCAATCATCAACAGAACATTCGGAACCAGTAGCGGGCCTTTGAACCCGGGGATTACCAATTTAAATTATACAAGTTCTACCTGCCCAAACGACGGACAATATACTATTACCAATTCCACCTCAGGTTGTTTTTCGAACACCTGGGTTTCTGTACCGAAAGATCATACTGGCGACGCAGGCGGACAATTTATGCTTATCAACGCATCAGTTACTCCCAATGATTTTTATGTGGATACGGTTAGTGGATTGTGTAGTAATACAACTTTTGAATTTGCCAGTTGGGTATTGAATATGCTAAGACCCAGTGCTTGTGGTGGCGCAGGCAGTAAACCCAATCTTACTTTTAGAATTGAAACAACAACCGGTGTAGTATTACTCAGGTATGATACCGGCGATATACCTGCTACAGGCAATGCAGTATGGAACCAATATGGTACTTTTTTTAAAACACCAGTTGGCATAAATACTATCGTTTTGCGAATAACCAATAATGCGCCAGGTGGTTGCGGAAACGACCTGGCAATAGATGATATTACTTTTCGTCCCTGTGGTCCGCCAATCTCCATTACATCAGGCAACCAACTCATTTCACATGTAACCGTATGCGGAAACAAACAAACGGCTATACCGCTCAATGCTAGTTTCAGTAATGGCAGTTTCGGTAGTCCGGTTATCCAGTGGCAAAAAAGTATAGATACGGGACAAACATGGTCAGATATCCCCGGTGCACAGAGCTTTACGTATGTTCGCCAACCAACTCCCAGCGGGCTTTATCAATACCGGGCGGTAATTGCCGAATCTGCCAATTTTTCAAGCGTGCAATGCAGGGTTTTTTCTAATATTACCAGCATCACTGTATTATCTTCTCCGATAGTAACACCCAAAACATTAAGAGGCTGTACGGGAAATTATCTTAGCTTTCAAACCATTGGTGGCGCAGGATACAGTTATCAATGGACAGGCCCCAATAATTTTTCGTCCACCTCACAGTCAACCACCTTTACACAGGCAAATTTTTCCGATTCCGGGCAATATACAGTTGTATTTGTATCACCCGATGGCTGTGTAAATTCAGATACTTTTCATATTACTATTTTCCCTGGCGTAAAAGCAAGTGTTAGTCCGGATACGCTCATCTGCGAAGGCAGCACCATTGGTTTACAGGCAGTAGGTGGCAATATCTATAAATGGACACCAAACACATGTTTATCAAACCCAAATATTTCCAACCCACTTGCCAGTCCCACGGACTCTACTACTTACCAGGTTTTGGTATCCAACCAATATGCCTGTAAAGATTCTGCAAAAATTACCATTAATGTGAATAAGGCCCCGATAGTAAATGCCGGAGCAGATAAAACAATATTTGAGGGACAGTCGATAGGATTGGATGGAAATATCAACGGCAATTACAGTAGTTTTTATTGGTTACCCATTACGTATGTAAGCAATGGGAATAGTCTAACACCAGAGGTAAGTCCAACCGATTCTATTACCTATACTTTATTTGCTGTGCCTAATTTTGGTTGCCCGGTGGTTTCCGATCAGGTATTCATAAAAGTGTACAAACACTTAAACGTACCCAATGCCTTTTCACCAAACGGTGATGGCATAAATGATACCTGGGTTATCAAGGGATTGTACTCTTATCAAGGGGCAGTTGTACGTGTTTTTAGCAGGGATGGGGGACTCGTTTTTCAAACCCATAATGCGGAGGTCTCCTGGGATGGGAAATATAAAGGGATACCACTTCCTGTGGGTGCTTATTTCTATGTAATTGATTTAAATCTGGGTATTTCCCCTCTTTCAGGCGTGGTGATTATCATAAGATAGAATACCTTAACAAATCTCCTATTGCTACCTGATTGTATAACTGTCTGAATTACAATTCACTGTCAGTTTCCTTGCTTGTAAATAATCGTGAATCTCGTTAAATTATTTCATATAGTAGCATGAATACTTAACTTAAGCCGCGTGGGATGGCTTGCCATTGTGTATTAACTTACAGCTTTTTGCCTGATTGAATGTA
>CAIWKU010000089.1 GCA_903913355.1 uncultured Bacteroidota bacterium
CTGGGTCTATTAATACAGCAAAAGATTTCCTCCCCTGATTTTTGTTGTCTATAAATGTTTTATACAATGCTTGCTTCATGCAATGTTTTGTAAGTGTGATTACTGCAAAAATGCAAAAAAGTTTTCGTTAAAAGACGGAATCCGCTTTTGAATTCATAATCTGCTGAAAGATAAGGTTTTAATTTACTATGTCAATAACCAGGAACCCAGCCCGGACTAATTATATCCCTGTTTTACGAAAAATAACTGATTTTTCAATTTTTTTTGGCAAAAATTCTTTTCTACACCTGTTAACATTCCCTCAAAATCAATGGTGGTTTGAGGTCACAAACAATCCCCAATCCTTATCCACAGTTTGTTGATATTTCCAGCCTTGAATTTTGAGAATGGAAAGATATTTTCGTCAACCGCTTACCGATTTGTTAAACGGGCCCCATTAAAATAACTGCTTAAAAGTACCTGCATTATGGCTACCTCTCGCTCAAACAAAGGCTTGCAATTCAGCCGTCGATTTACAAAGGAAGGTGTCAGTCCGTTTGACATGTTCGAATACGATTACCGTGATAGCGTAATCAAAAACCCGAACGGTGAGAAAGTGTTTGAGATGAATAATGTTGAGGTCCCGAAACAATGGAGTCAGATTGCAACAGATATTCTTGCACAAAAATATTTTCGCAAAGCCGGTGTACCACAGGCTGATGGTTCACTTGGTCGTGAAACCAGTGTTAAGCAGGTAGCACATCGTATGGCCAATTGCTGGCGTGTATGGGGTGAGCGATATAATTATTTTGCTTCTGAATCAGATGCCAATATATTTTATGATGAATTAGTATACAGCATCATCAACCAGGCATGTGTACCCAACTCTCCACAATGGTTTAATACCGGCTTGCATGAAAGTTATGGCATTACCGGTAAGCCACAGGGACATTACTATGTTGATCCGAAAGACAGTAAGCTGAAAAAATCAACCAATGCGTATGAGCGTCCTCAGCCGCATGCTTGTTTTATTTTAAGTGTGAGTGATGATTTGGTGAATGAAGGTGGAATCATGGACTTATGGACCCGTGAAGCACGTATTTTCAAATATGGTTCAGGAGTAGGCACCAATTTTTCTCAGATACGTGGTGGTGGAGAAAAATTAAGTGGTGGTGGAACTTCCAGCGGTTTAATGAGTTTCCTGAAAATAGGAGATCGTGCGGCAGGTGCCATCAAAAGCGGTGGCACTACGAGAAGGGCAGCTAAAATGGTTTGTCTGGATCTCGACCATCCGGAAGTAATGGAATTTATTAACTGGAAAGTAGGCGAAGAGAAAAAAGTTGCGGCCCTGGTTGCTGCCGGGTATGATAATAGTTATGAAGGAGAAGCGTATGCAACGGTATCCGGACAAAACTCCAATAACTCTGTACGTATTCCCAATTCCTTTTTTAAAGCATTGGAAGAAGATGGCGAATGGGAACTGAAAGCCAGAACGGATGGAAGGGTGATGAGCAGGATTCCTGCCAAAGAAGTATGGGAGAAAATTTCCTATGCAGCCTGGCGCTGTGCTGATCCGGGTACGCAATATGATACCACCATCAATGAATGGCATACCTGTCCTAAAGGAGGTCGTATCAATGCATCCAACCCATGTTCAGAATACATGTTCCTGGATAATACTGCCTGTAACCTGGCATCTATTAACCTGCGTAAATTTCATACAGAAGAAAACAATGTATTTGATGTAGAAGGCTTTGAATATACTACACGCTTATGGACCACAGTACTAGAGATCTCTGTATTGATGGCACAGTTCCCTTCTAAAGAAGTAGCACAGTTATCGTATGATTACAGAACATTAGGATTGGGTTTTGCAAACCTGGGTTCTATGCTGATGGTGAGCGGTATCCCATATGACAGTGAAGAAGCCCGCGGTATTGCCGGCGCTATTTCTGCAATCATGACGGGTGTTGCGTATAAAACTTCCGCTGAAATGGCTGGTTTCTTAGGCGCATTTGATAAATACGAGGAGAACAAAGAAGATATGCTTCGTGTAATGCGCAACCACCGCGCAGCCGCATACGATGCAGAAGAAGCGTATGTAGGAATTGAAATCAAACCACAGGGAATCAAAGCACAGTATTGTCCTGATTATATTTTAAAAGCCGCTACCCGTGCATGGGATGAAGCTGTTCAGTTAGGAGAAAAGAATGGCTACCGCAATGCACAAACCACTGTAATTGCCCCAACCGGCACAATCGGCCTCGTAATGGATTGCGATACAACAGGGGTTGAACCAGATTTTGCGTTGGTGAAATTTAAAAAATTAAGGGGCGGCGGGTATTTCAAAATCATTAACCAATCAGTTCCTCAGGCATTGCGTAACCTGGGATATAATGCAGTTGAAGCAGAAGCCATTGAAAAATATGCAGTAGGTGCTGCCAGTTTTGACAATGCTCCTTTTATCAATGTAAAAACCCTGGCTGAAAAAGGATTTACTACCGCTGAGATTGAAAAATTGAATGGTGCTGCCAGATCTGCTTTTGAAATCGGGTTTATTTTTAACCGGTTTACTTTGGGAGATGAGTGTATGGAGCGTTTAGGATTCAAAGAAGAAGAGTATAGCGACTGGAGCTTTAACCTGCTGGAAGCATTGGGCTTTACAGAAGAACAGATTGATGCGGCCAATGATTATGTATGCGGTACCATGACCATTGAAGGAGCTCCTTACCTGAAAGAAGAACACCTGCCGGTATTTGATTGCGCTAATAAATGCGGTAAGAAAGGGGAAAGATATATTCATGCTTATGGACATATCCGTATGATGGCAGCCTGTCAGCCTTTCTTAAGTGGTGCCATATCAAAAACCATTAACCTGCCACATGAAGCAACGGTTGAAGAAATTGCCGATTGTTATCTGTTAAGCTGGAAATTGGGATTGAAAGCAAATGCATTATATCGTGATGGTTCTAAATTGAGTCAGCCTTTAAGTAATAAGTCTGATAAGAAAAAGAAAGCAGATGAGTCACTGGCAGAAAGCACTGAAACAGAAACCGCAGAAATCGTTTCCAATATTGTTGACCTGAGTAAACTGACCGTGGATGAATTATTGGAAGAAGTGCAGAAAAGAATGCATGCTTCAACCGATACGCAGCTGAAACGTGCTTTATCAGGTATTGTTGAGAAAAAATCATTACCGGCCAAACGCAGAGGTTTTACACAGAAAGCCAAGATTGGCGGGCAGGTAATCTTCCTTCGTACCGGAGAGTATGGAGATGGTACCCTGGGTGAAATTTTTATTGACCTGGCCAAAGAAGGTTCAACACTTCGCAGTTTTATGAACTGCTTTGCCATTGCTATTTCAGTTGGTTTGCAATATGGTGTGCCGCTGGAAGAGTTTGTAGAGAAATTTGTGTTTACCAAATTTGAACCTTCAGGCATGGTAGATCATCCGAATATCAAAACCACTACTTCCCTGGTAGATTTTGTATTCAGAGCGCTGGCATTTGAATATTTGGGAAGAACGGATCTCGTGCATGTATTGGATAAACCCACTATTGGCAATACAGGGGAAGATGAGGGAGAAGCCAGTTTTTTGGGAAAGCCTGAGTTGAGCAGTATGCGTGTTACAGCGCCTTCTGCCAATACAAGTCCGGCTCCCCAACCACAAAAATTACAAAGAGCAACTGC
>CAIWKU010000090.1 GCA_903913355.1 uncultured Bacteroidota bacterium
GCAAACGCTCCTATTTCATTGATAGAATGCTGTCCTGCCGGAATACCATAAATTCCCTTTTGTGCCAATACACTATTCGTAATAATCGTAGAACGGGAAGTCAGGGGTGAAATGAACATGGATAATTTATCAGTAGGTTTATAATCAAAACCGACTGAAAGGATAACATAGGCTGGCGATAGAAAGGAAGAAGAAAAGTCAGGAATATTATTTGAATAAGTATACCCATCAAAAAATTGAGACCTGAAATTGAACAGGGTGGACAAATACCATTTACCTGTTGTATCCACTTTGTATCCATATTTACTCAAAAAATCAAATCTGTCATCGTTTTTACGGCTACCCAGACTGGTAGATTGAACATAACCCAGATTTACATCCAAATTATTGTCCCAGCTATGCCTATCCTTCTTGTAATAGAAGAAATAGTTGAAATACCCATTCACTGTCATGGAAAAATTATCTCCACCAGCTGCCCAGTTGCTCAATGAACCCTGAGCCAGGTTAAAACTCATTAAACCACCACGTTTCCAGTTCCAGTGAGTAGTATCCGCTTCTTTTTTAATGGTTCTGGAGGTTTCGCTCCTGAGCTTATTTACTACGATATCCTGTGCATTACTAATTGAAAAACAAGAAATTAAGATAAGTACAAAGATGGGGGTCTTCATCAGGTCGAAAATTTGGTGGCAAATTTAGGCCTTATGTTTAAGTTTTCACAAACTGATGCTGACAATCTGGCACAAAGCGCCTCATTTTACCTATTTTTGCATTTTAAAAACAGTTATTGGATGGAAATTTTGGAATTGACAGGTAAAATACATGATGAAAGTCGCCAGGGAGAGGCATTTCATCCTGTGCAAGCCACGGGAGAAAGCTACCAAAAACGCTTCTATATAGAAAGCTATGGATGTGCCATGAATTTTGCCGATAGTGAAGTAATTGCCTCCATTCTGAATACAGAAGGATTCGGTGCTACCAGAAATGTGGAAGAAGCTGATTTGCTTTTTTTAAATACCTGTTCCATCCGGGATAAAGCCGAGCAAACGGTTAGAAAGCGACTGACCGAATTCCGTTCCCTGAAAAAGAAGAAACCGGGATTGCTGATTGGGATGCTGGGATGCATGGCTGAAAGATTAAAAGACAAACTGCTGGAAGAAGAAAAGCTGGTAGATATTATCGTTGGTCCCGATGCTTATAGAAGTCTCCCCGACCTGATATCCGAGGCAGAAACCGGCCAAAAAGCAGTGAATGTACTATTGAGCAGGGATGAAACCTATGGAGATATTTCCCCTATCCGACTTGACAGCAATGGCGTTTGTGCTTTTGTTTCTATTATGCGGGGCTGTAATAATATGTGCAGTTTCTGCGTGGTACCCTTTACACGTGGTCGGGAAAGAAGCCGGGATGCCAATTCAATTGTATTGGAAGCAGAAAGTTTATTTCATGGGGGGTATCGGGAAGTGACTTTACTGGGTCAAAATGTAGACAGCTATTATTGGGTTGATGAGCAGACAAATGAATCCATCACATTTGCCATGTTACTGGAAAAAGTTGCCAAAATCTCCCCCTTGTTAAGAGTGAGGTTCAGTACTTCACATCCAAAAGATATTACCGATGAGGTATTATTTACCATGGCGCGTTATGATAATATCTGCAAATACATTCATCTACCTGTTCAAAGTGGCAGCAACCGGATTCTGCAGCTGATGAACAGAACCTATACCCGTGAATGGTATATCGCAAAAATTGATCGTATACGGGAATTATTGCCTATGGCAGGGATCAGTACAGATATGATTACTGGTTTTTGCACAGAAACCGATCAGGATCATAAAGATTCCTATTCTTTGATGGAGTATTGTAAATATGATCTGGCATACATGTACTATTACAGCGAAAGACCCGGGACCTTAGCAGAAAGAAGATATACAGATGATATTCCGGAGGAAGTTAAAAAATCACGCTTACAGGAAATCATTGCCCTTCACCGGATTCACTCATTGGAAAGTATGCAGCGTGATGTAAATAAAACATTTACTGTTTTGATAGAAGGGAATTCCAAAAAAAGTGATACAGACTGGCATGGCAGAACCGATCATAACAAAGTGGTTATTTTTCCAAAAGAAAATTACCCACTTAACAAAGGCGACTATATACAAGTGCATGTTCATTCCTGTACTGCTGGAACTTTGTTAGGAGCAATTAATAATTATTAATTCCGGCACTTAAAACAGTTGACTTCAGAGGAAATGAATAAAAAAAGGATTAAAAAAAACAGCAATTACTAATTGTTAATTGTTCATTATTAATTATCAATCTTCCATTGTGGATTTACAGAGTATAAAAAATCGGTTTGGAATTATTGGCAATTCGCCTGCATTGAATTTTGCCTTGAATACGGCTGTGCAGGTGGCGGCTACGGATTTAACGGTGCTGATTGTGGGTGAAAGTGGTGTGGGAAAAGAAGTGTTTTCCCAGATCATTCATGCACTATCGGCAAGAAAGCATAATCCGTTTATAGCAGTGAACTGCGGTGCTATCCCGGAAGGAACCATCGATTCAGAATTGTTTGGACATGAAAAAGGTGCATTTACCGGGGCAGTGGATAGCCGTAAAGGATATTTTGAAACTGTGAGTGGCGGAACCATTTTTATGGATGAGATCGGAGAAATGCCACTGGGAACACAGGCCCGTTTGCTACGCGTATTGGAAACAGGTGAATTTATCAGGGTGGGTTCTTCAAAAGTGCAGAAAACGGATGTCAGGGTAATTGCTGCTACCAACCGTGAATTATTGGAATTTACCCAAAAAGGCAGATTTAGGGAAGACCTGTATTACCGGTTAAGTACCGTGCCTATACGTGTACCTTCTCTGAGGGACAGGAAAGAAGATATTCTTCTATTATTCAGGAAATTCGTGGTTGATTTTTCCGAGAAGTATAAAACATCCGTTATTCAACTGGATGAGGAAGCCAAAACCCTGTTAATAAACCATGCATGGCAGGGTAATGTAAGAGAGTTGAAGAATATTGCAGAACAGATTTCTGTATTAAGTCCACACCCATTGGTCACCGGTAATGAAATGCGCCGATTCCTTCCGGAAAAAGCGATGAATCGTTTGCCTATGATTACCGGACAAGCAGCACCGCACGGAGAATTTGCCAATGAGCGCGAGATCTTGTACAAGTTGTTTTTTGACATGAAAAAAGACGTTACGGAACTTAAAAAAATGTTTCTGGAAATTTTGCAGAACCCATCCCTGGCCGGAACGGCTGCAAATTTTACCAGGGATTCTTTATTAAATGATTTTCATAATAATAATGAAGTAAGTGCTAACGTATCGCAGGCAGCTATTAGTCAATCTGGTAATAACGGACAAACCAATTACCTGCCATCCGGATCTCATTCTTCACAACCCGTATTATTAAATGA
>CAIWKU010000091.1 GCA_903913355.1 uncultured Bacteroidota bacterium
CCTGTTCCGGTCTTTTTCAGGAACAGACTTTTCACCAATTCATTATCATACCCAAATACTTCCCATAACACATTTTCTGTGATATAGGGCTTTGTATACCGATCCCTGTCAAACCAGATATGGTTGTTATGGAATTCATTGATATGTACAGGAATCGCTGGCACAAAATGACCCATAATTCCTTCTACTGCATTCATAGGAATACTCCAGATTCTAAAAAAACCGAGTATATGGTCAATCCGAAATGCGTCGAAATAGTAACTCATCTGCTCAAACCGTTGTTTCCACCAGGCAAATCCATCTTCACGCATACGCTGCCAGTTATAGGTGGGGAAACCCCAGTTCTGTCCCTTTACGGCAAAATCATCCGGCGGAGCACCTGCCTGAAAATCGAGATGGTATAATTGCGGATTCTGCCAGGCATCAACCCCATTCCGATATACGCCTATGGCAATATCTCCTTTTACAATGATTCCTTTTTTATGTGCATAGGCGGTTGCTTCTTTTAATTGCAGGTGCAAATGATATTGTACAAAATAGTAGAAAGCAATCTCAGAAAAGGCTTTAGAGGAAGGATTCGTCAATTCCTGAATATCTGTTACATTAAATTGCTTATAAGCAGGCCATTGATTAAAATCTACTGTTCCGTATTGATCTCTCAGATAACAAAAAGCTGCATAAGGAACCAGCCAATGTTGGTTCTGTGTAAAAAACTGTTGGTATTCTTTGGAAGCAAGTGTTTTTTCTTTAGCACCGGCATATACCAACCTGGCAAACTCCGTTTTTATTTTTGTAACAGCCACATAATCCATCGTATCCAATGCATTGAGGCGTGTTCTTTCCTTTTCCAGCTTCTGTAATGCTTTTGCGTTTGCCTCCTCTGTAATTGCCTTAAGATTCAGGTAAAGTGGATGCAAAGCAAAAGCCGAAATGGCTGCATATGGATAAGAGTCTGTATACGTATTGGTGGCCGTGGTATCATTAATAGGAAGTATCTGGATCATTTTCAATCCCAGTTTCTCTGACCAGTCAACCAATAATTTCATATCGGTAAACTCCCCCACGCCAAAACTATTTTCTGATCGCAGACTGAAAACAGGAACTGCTACACCTGCACCTTTCCAAGTGTTATTGGGCAATAGCGCAAATCCATCATTTAAAATAGTTAATCGCCCGGGTGTTCCATAATCAAAAACCGTTCGGTTATCTCCCGCTTCATACTTTACAAATAATTGATGCTTTGTATCGTAGATTCCATATTTATAGGCAATCGGAAAAGACTCCTTTCCTAAATTGATAGGTAAGGTATAATAGGTTTCTGCTTCGGTTCTATTGAGTAAAACAGGTTTTTCTATATCCCAGTTTCCCAATGCTTTGCAATTACCAAGGATACAGATGGTTTGCTCATTCGTTAGTAAGGGGGCTTTTACCTTAAACAGATGGGTGGCGGTTTGGGGAATTTTTGTTGAGCCATTATCCTTGTTATGATTCAACAATACTTTTTCAAAAGGCTCGGTATAAAAAGTATTTTCATAATATCCGGCAAAATTCCAACTGTCTAAACAAAGAATCTCAGTATGTGCCAGTTTGGAAAAATTAATTTTCTTATCCGGTCCCCAATCATAGCTGATACTGCCATCTGTGTTTTTAAGAATGTATTGATAAGTGATTTCAGTATCTGCTTCGATCGCATCCTTGAATTCAATGGATGTATTCCAGTGTTCTTCATCAAAATACTGCATGGGAACCGCCTTGTCTATCTCACTATTCCCCAATAAAGGATGATTACCTGACACAAACAATTCCTGACCGAAAGATGTATGAAAACGAAGTTGGAAAAAGACTTTTTTTATTCGGTTCACGCTGTTTTTTTTACTTTTCAATAGAATACCTTTTTGATCGTTAGGCTGCAAAGCAGATCCTTTTACGATAAGGCCCGGCAAATTATCATTTTTCGTGTTTTTGCCAGAAGATTTATTATTTGCTATTTTTTTTTGCGGGGTATTGCTTGTTTCCCTGGTTTTTTTATTACCCGATTTCGTTTTTTTGGGTTCTTTTAGTATGGCAGAACCTGTATCAGGGACGTTTTTCTTTCCGGAGACCTTAGTAGCGGACACAATCTTTTTCTTTGCGGGTTTCGCAATTACAGGGGTAACCTTTGGCACAAGCATTCGATTTCGTTATTGCTAAATTAGGGAAAACAATGTGTAAAAAAAACACATTATAATCTAATAGCCCATTTTCACCAGATCCGCACCTTTTTCGGCAATCATGATGGTGGCTGCATTGGTATTTCCAGATACGATTGTAGGCATGATGGAGGCATCGATTACCCGTAAACCTTTTACGCCAATTAGTTTTAATTGATCATCTACTACAGCCATACCGTCTGACCCCATTTTGCAGGTTCCTACCGGATGGTAAAGGGTTTCCAGACTTTTACGTATATGGGCCAGTAAGGCTGTGTCACTGGTAGTGTCTTTTGGGAAGCTGATACCAGCGGGGGTATATTCTTTGAATACATTTGAAGAGGCAACCTCTATGGCTTTTTTCAGGGCAAATAATAGTTTGTCAATATCGGCAGGCTGTGATAAGAGATTGGGTTGAATAATAGGGGGATCTTTGGGTTTTGAACTTCTTAAACCAATAAATCCCCTGCTTTCCGGTCTTAACAGGATCACCAGGATGCCCATTCCGCTTTTTTTGGAAAAAGTTTTCAGGTCATAAATATCTGTGGAATAATCATCAGCAATACCCAATGGGGCGAAATGAAACTGGATATCTGGCCGGGTTTGGGTTGGATCAGTACTTAAAAAAGCATTGGCTTCTAAAGGGCTATTCGCCAATGGCCCTTTTTTAAAAAGCAGGTATCGTAGCAGGGCTTTCGCTTTATTCCAGGGTTGTAATAAGGAATTACTGGTAGGTATGTTTACTTCACAACTGATGCCGCTCCAAATATGATCCTGGAGATTTTTACCCACTCCCGGAAGGGGAACCAACATATCTATCCCCTGTTTGCTCAATTCAACCGGATCGCCAATACCGGATAACATCAGGATTTGTGGCGATTGGATTGCTCCGGCAGATAAGATTACTTCCTTAACGCAATTGATTCTCTCCATGGCAGAATGCGTACTCACAACTTCCACACCAACCGCAGTTCCGTTCTCAATAATAATTCTGTTTACCTGTGTATCGGTTCTCACTGTAAGGTTAGCGCGACGAAGTACAGGTTGTAAAAATGCAGTGGCTGTGCTATGTCTTTTATTGTTCTTGATGGTGAACTGTAACATACTTGCCCCCAATTGCTCCTCACCATTATAATCGTTATTGCGTTCTATGCCACATTCGGCACAGGCATCTACAAATACGCTACTTAAAGGGCTGGGTTGTCTTGACCAGGTAATATTCAATGGTCCGCCCTCTCCATGATAGGGCTCGCCAAACTGTTCATGATTTTCTGATTTCTTAAAATATGGTAATACATCAGCATACCCCCATCCTCTGTTACCCAAAGATTCCCACTCATTAAAATCTGCTTTGTTACCCCGTACATAGGCCATGGCATTAGTAGAACTACTACCACCCAAAACTTTCCCGCGGGGTATATAGATTTTACGATTATCTGCAAAGGGTTGCGGTTCTGTCCAGAACGACCAGTCAACCGCCGTTCTGTTCAATTGTGTATAGGCCCCGGGTATATGAATTTCCGGTTTATTGTCTTTCCCGCCTGCTTCAAGCAATAGTACTTTACAGTTAGGGTCTTCCGTTAAGCGGTTTGCGAGTACACAACCCGCAGAACCTGCACCGATAATGATATAATCGTAAGACATAGATTAAATATAGCGGTTTCTTATAGGGAAAATGATTATTTACTAAGAGTTAATGCTAATTAGATCCTACACTTATTTTGTAAATTATGATCCCGGAAATAAGGCTGAAAGGTATGGCAGTAAATTAGCAAAGAATAATGCCGCTTCCAAAACCATTATTTTCCG
>CAIWKU010000092.1 GCA_903913355.1 uncultured Bacteroidota bacterium
AGGTCAAGAATATCATTAATTAATACCAATAAATTATCTGCAGAAGTTTTTAATGCTTTTAGGTTATCAACCTGGTCTGAGCGTGGATGGTTTTTTAATAAAAGATGCCCCATACCAATAACTGCATGAAGTGGGGTTCTTATCTCATGACTCATAATAGAAAGAAATTCCGGCTTGGCCAGGCTGGCACTCACAGCTTCATTTTTTGCCATCACCAGTAATTTTTCTGCTTCTCTTCTTTTTGATATCTCCTGGTTCAGCAATTCTACAATTTCCAATAAGTCATTATCATCCGCAATTACTTTTTCGCTATTGCCAGACTGTATGCTTGCGAGTGTATGATTTAGTTTTTGAATTGACAATTTACGCAAGTCAACTTCATCCTGCAGACGGTGATTCATATCCTCAAAATCCTTCTCACTAATCAAAAAAGCATGTTCAGACAGTTCTTTATCTCTTTCAAAAGATTGATAAGAATCATTTACGGCTTCAATAAAGCGCAAAAAATGCTCATCATGCATAAATTGATCTGCACCATATTTTTTAAGTTGGCGTTGTAATAATTTATGATAAGAGTTTACCAGATCAGTCTTCATAAAAAGTGGTAATGGTCATTGTCTGGTTATGCAGCTCACAGTGTTGGTTGGGCAATAACGGTGAAATCTCACCGTAGGAATAAAAACCTGAAAACAGGGTATTCTGACCAAAAATGTCTTTTACTGCTTCCACCTCTTCTTCTATCCTTTTACCCAATATCAATTTCCGCCCTACACAACTGATTAATAATGCAAATTTAGGTGAAGTAGCGGGTTTTCCGGGGAAATCAATTAGTACCTGGCTGGCTGCATCAGATGCTGCCCCAATCAGTTTATCAAAATTGGCTTTCATAAACCGAACATAAGAACCTTCGGGAATATCACCTGCAAAGACCATACTATTGGTAGTATTGTCAATAGACAAAATCGTTCTTACTACCCTATCTGCGCTTCCACTTTGTTGTACAAACAGCGGGAACAGGAGTGCTGATCCCGGAAGCTGGTCTGCATATTTTCCGAGGTATTTTTTATAGGTATCTAATGCACTTTTCCCGTCAATTTCATATACACGATTTTCTACGGATCGGGTAACTTTTCTCTCAGGACCAAACATATCCCACCCACCCAGTGAGCTATGACCTATTTGTAAATGCTCCCCATAAAATCCGATCGCCACAATATTACCTTGTGCAGGTTTTCCATTACAGCCTACCAATGTAAAATCAAAATTATCAGCATCTCCTGCCAAACCACCCGTTACCGGTATATGGCGAATATTCATTTCTCCAATACCCTTTACCAGTTTGCTTCCATTAACCAGGCTTCCATCTGATAAAACCATTACATAGGCTAATCCTTTTTCGTCTAATTCTGAAAAGAGTTTTTTTCCTGCTTCAAAGCTATCAGGGAAATTACTGATATTGAGGGTTACTGTTTTAAAACTTGTTTTTTGAAACTCGATAGCTACCACTGAAACAGAATTTTCTATCACCATTTCATCATAAATCTCTCCGGAAGTCGAACATAATACAATATCCGCATCAGTATATTGCTTACTCAATGATTCATAAATCCCCTCATCCATTAATACATTTTTTTCTCCAAAGCCTAATACAAGGGTATTCGCATTATGCTAAAGGGTATCACTGGCTTTGTTACGGCTGAATTTCCCATCCTTAAATAATACTTGCTCTACCAGCATACAATCATTTTACTTTTCAAGATACTGTAGTTTTATCAAATCAACTACCTGGTTACTTAGTTCCTTTAGCTTTTTCAAAAGACCC
>CAIWKU010000093.1 GCA_903913355.1 uncultured Bacteroidota bacterium
TACAGTTTGCATAAGGGTAAGATGGATATCGCCGGTGCCTGGCGGCATATCAATTACGAGGTAATCCAGTTCCCCCCAATCAACATCGGTGATAAACTGCCTGATGGCACTGCTGGCCATCGGCCCCCTCCATACCACGGCGTTCTTTTCATCAACTAATAGCCCTATACTGATTAAACGTATACCAAATTTTTCTAAAGGAAGGATCATACCTTTCCCATTTACCTCTTTCATCAATGGGCGCTCGCCTCTGACACCAAACATGATGGGAACACTGGGCCCGTAAATATCAGCGTCCATCAAACCTACAGAAGCCCCACCTTCTGCCAGGGCCAAAGCCAGGTTAGCGGATACGGTACTTTTTCCGACACCGCCTTTGCCACTTACCACCGCAATGATATTCTTTACCCCGCTTAAAACCTGCTGGTTATCTTTTCGGGTACTGGTGGTATTTGCCGTGAAATTTACCTTAACCACCGCTTCCTTATTCACCAGTATTTTCACCGCATTCTCACTAGCAGTCCGCATCATATCCTTCATTGGACAGGCTGGGGTAGTTAATACAATGGTAAAACTCACTTCATTGCCCTGGATTGAAATATCCTTTACCATGTTTAAAGTTACCAGGTCCTTGCCCAGATCCGGCTCCTGTACATTACTGAGCGCTTTTAAAATATCAGCTTCTGTCATCACGAAAGTTTTTGTTAAAAAAGAATTCCGGCTGCAAAGTTAACCGCCGGCAGCCTTACTTTGTTGCAAATAGGAAGTTCTTTTATACAAAGAACATGAATGCCTGATTGACTATATTTGCCAAGGCAAAGTATTTTTACCCGAATGATGAAACCGATACGATACGTTTTACTGGTCTTTTCTCTGCTTGTGCTCCAAAAAAGCTGGTCACAGGCCAATTTCCGCCGTGATTCCGTTGTACAATTATTTGGGGTAGTAATGACGGCTGATAGCCTCCAGGGTATTCCATCCTGTAGTGTAATTGTAGAAGGCAAGGGTCGGGGTACCATTACCAGTTATGATGGGGTGTTTTCGATTGTAGTACTAAAAGGTGACAGGATTACCTTTTCCAGCGTAGGTTTTAAAAATCGGACAATCGATATCCCACTGAATCTGACGGAAAACCAATATAGCGTTATTCAATTATTGATTAGTGATACGGCTTATCTTCCAGCCACCATTCTTAAGCCAAGGCCCAGTCGCGAACAGTTTGAAAGGGATTTCCTGAATGCCAAATCGGTAGATGATATGTACGAAACCGCCAGAAAAAATACGGATGAGGCGCAAAGAAGGATTTTATTGGCCAATTTGCCGGCAGATGGTCGTGAAGCTGTCAATTATCAATTGAAACAACAGGCAAATAAAGCCTATTATGCGGGACAGCTCCCTCCTATGAATATCTTAAACCCCGCTGCCTGGGCAGATTTCATCCAGGCATGGAAGCGCGGAGACTTTAAGAGTAAAAACTGATTGCCCAAGATATCGGCTGGATGGGTTTGTATAACCATATTCTTATCAGGTGCATTTACTATCAGATCAAAACAACTAACTTTTCAATTACTTAAACGATTCTAACCATGGCCTTAGACAATATCACCGTAATTGGTGCAGGTACAATGGGCAATGGAATTGCTCATGTATTTGCGCAAAATGGATTTACCGTAACACTGGTAGATGTGAATGCGGGGCAGCTGGAAAAAGCTTTGGCCATTATCAGTAAGAATCTCGACAGACAGGTATCTAAAGGAACACTTACAGAAGAGCAGAAAATACAAACGCTTTCTAATCTGGACACACAAACAGATTTTGGCATAGGAGTATCCAATGCAGATTTAATTGTAGAAGCTGCTACAGAAAATATTGAGCTGAAATTGAAAATTTTTAAACAATTGGATGAAGCTGCAAAAGTTTCTGCCATCCTGGCCAGCAATACTTCCTCCATTTCAATAACTAAAATTGCAGCAGCCACCAAAAGACCTGGTTCTGTGATTGGAATGCACTTCATGAACCCGGTTCCGGTAATGAAACTGGTGGAGATCATCAATGGATATGGCACAGATTCCTCTGTAACAGAAACCATTGTTGCGCTTAGCAAACAACTTGGCAAAGTTCCATGTATTGTAAATGATTATCCCGGGTTTATTGCCAACCGTATATTGATGCCTATGATTAATGAAGCCATTTATAGCTTATACGAAGGTATTGCTGAAGTGGAATCCATTGATACCATTATGAAACTGGGTATGGCACATCCCATGGGACCATTGCAATTAGCTGATTTTATTGGTTTGGATGTATGCCTGAGTATCTTACAAGTACTACACGCCGGTTTTGGTAATCCTAAATACGCTCCTTGTCCGCTTTTGGTAAATATGGTAACTGCTGGTAAACTGGGAATAAAAACAGGGGAAGGTTTTTACCAGTACCTGCCTGGCAGTAAAGAACTCCAGGTAAGTGATCGTTTTAAAAAATGAGTTGTTCCTTGTTCCCAGGGATTGTTATGAACTAAACGCAAAATTGTACTTCCTATAAAATTGAGTCATGTTTTTTATTCTCTCAAAAGTATTGCTGTTTATTCTATCTCCTACTTGCTGGATCATTCTGGCTTTTTTGTGGATGCTTTTCAGTAAATCGCAGGTAACCAAAAAAAGGCTCCGTTTACTCATCCCATCCCTGTTTATCATTTTTACCAATCCGTATGTATTCCATGTTGCAGAAATCGCCTGGCAACCCCAACCTGTTACGCTTTCTCCCAATAAAAGTTTTGAAGCAGGGATTGTTTTGGGAGGCTTATCGGGCTATGATAAATATGAGCGTGGTTATTTTGGAGACAATGCAGATCGATTTATACAAACCGCAAACCTGTATCATCAGGGGATTATAAAAAAAATATTAATTACCGGCGGCACTGGCAGTCTATTACAGAATGAGCCGGCTGAATCCTATTTCTTAAAAAAACAGTTTATCAATAATGGAGTGAAAGAATCGGATATTCTGTTGGAAAGCAAATCCAGAAACACGTATGAGAATGCCATTTTTACCAAAAAAATATTGGATTCATTGCAAATCAAACCTCCTTATGTTCTGGTAACCTCTGCTATGCATATGCCAAGATCTATTCAGGTTTTTACCAAAGCGGGGTTTGATTTTATTGCTTTCCCCTGTGATTATAAAGCAACGCCAGAAAAATTCAGTGTAGAAGGTTATATCATACCTGAAGGAAAAAATTTATCCAATTGGGGTTATTTGATTAAAGAAATCGTTGGGATGGCAGCTTACAAATTAACCGGAAAAGCCTAAACAGCATCCGGCTAATCATAATAAAACAAAAACGAATCTATCCAGGGAGCTTTTTCATTTCCACAAAATGCTTTTCTTTAAAAAGACTCAAAAAAGAATCCATTCTTGCTTTTGGTACCCCAATTCTGAAAATACAGAACAATTGCATTTCCTGTGAAAATAGGGTACATCCCAACTGTTTTACCAGGGTCATTACTTCATTCATCTGTGTATAATCAAACTGCAATTCATAGACAACTTCAATCGATTTTTGAACAGCAGGCACCAGTTGCAAAGCCATTGCTGAAGCAGATTTATACGCCTGAATCAATCCGGGAACACCTAATAAAGTGCCGCCAAAATATCTCACTACAACCACCCCAAGATTGGTAAGTTGTTTACTATCAATCTGCCCTAATATGGGTTTGCCTGCTGTTCCGGAAGGCTCCCCATCATCACTTACCCGAAACTGGTTGCCATCCCATCCTAAGCGATAGGCAAAACAATGATGCACGGCTTTGGGGTGCACTTTTTTCAATAATGCCAATTCCTGTTTGAACACTTCAACAGTATCCATAGGAAATGCGAAAGCTAAAAATTTACTTCCCCGATCTTTATATTCCGCAAATGAGGTTTTTTCTATGGTAAGATATGTATCGGGGCTATTCATATATTGTCTCCAAATGCAATGAGGTAAATAGCGATCAAAGACAAAAGGATACCCAACCAGTTCAGTTTAGATAACCTTTCTTTAAATAATAACCAGGCAACTACTGAACTAAATAATACAATACCCATATTATTTACCGGAATACTGGCGCTACTTTGCCAGGGGCTATGTTTCAAAAAACGAACCAGGCACCAGATCGAAAAATAATTGGGTATACCAATCAATATTCCTGAGATTAGGTTTTTCCAGGAAAATTGTTGTTTACCTGTAACATATTGACCCACCAGAATCATTGATCCAATTATTGCAGCAGATAAAAACCCAGTTACCAGGTATGCGTCCCGGTTGGTATCAGTTACATATAATTGCTGCACATGATTGATCAAAGAATCCAGTAAGCCACTTCCAATAAATAATATAACAGGAAGCAGGTATTTCCATTTTTGACCTCTCTCATTTTCCGAAGTTTCTGTAGGTGCATTTTGGTAGCAGGTAAACACAACTGCCACCAGAGCCAGAATAACACCGGCCAGCTTCCAGCCCTTTACAGATTCGTGATATAGGTAAACGGATAAAACAACCGGTATGATCAGTGATAATTTATTAGCCACAGAAGCTACTGCCACACCCATTTTTTGTGTAGTGATCCCAATCACTGTAAAAATGGATACAAATAGTAAACCCATTACCATGGCCCAACGAAACCAGGGGGTAGATATATTGGAAGCATTGATGGGAAAAAATCCATTTACTACGGACCCTGTGATTACACAGGTTATATAATTAAATACAATTGCCTGGAAAATATTAACACGATATTTTTCGCAAACTTTGAATGCAAGGGTAAGATAACTGGTAAGTATGATACTGAGAAAAAGATAAAGCATTCGAATAAGTTTACAATAA
>CAIWKU010000094.1 GCA_903913355.1 uncultured Bacteroidota bacterium
ACGGCCAATGTGATAGAAGTAGAAATAACCGCAAAAAAGATTTCTTTACTTCCTTCTAAAGCTGCCTTTTTTATGGGCAGTCCCTCCTCTACTTTTCGGAAGATATTTTCTGTTACCACAATCCCATCATCCACCACCAATCCCGTTGCCAGTACAATACCCAACAGCGTTAAGATATTAATGGAAAATCCTGAGATATACATGATAAAGAAAGTAGCCACCAGCGATATCGGGATATCTATCAACGGACGCAATGCAATCAGCCAGTTTCGGAAGAAGAAGAAGATCACCAATACCACCAGACCAAAAGAGATCATCAAAGTCTCTTTTACTTCAGCCAATGATCTTCGGATATTCACCGTATTATCGATCAATACACTATACTCGATATCCGATTTATTTGATTTTTTGATCTGATCCAATCTTTTATAAAACTCATCGGCAATCTGAATATTATTAGCGCCGGGTTGGGGAATAATGGCCAATCCCACTGCATTCACGCCATTGTATTTCCAGGCCTGCTCAGGTTGTTCAGGACCGAGTTCCACACTGGCCACATCATTCAGGCGAACAATACCAGATGAGTCTTCTTTAATAATCAGATCACGAAACTGTTGTTCATTGGTTAACCTTCCGAGGGCACGGATAATCATCTCTGTATTATTACCATAGATTTTTCCGGGAGGCAATTCAACGTTTTCAGAATTCAATGTGTTACTGATATCGTTAAAAGCCACATTATGTGCACTCATCTTATTCGGATCAATCCATAAACGCATAGCGTAACGTTTTTGACCGAACAGGTTAACAGAGCTTACATCATTAATGGTTTGTAATTGTTGTTGCAGAACTGTTTCAGCATAATCGCTGAGTTCCATAATATTTTTGGTATGACTCTGAATGGCAAGAATCAGGATAAAATCACTATTCGCATCTGCTTTTGATACAACTGGTGGTGCATCAATATCGGTAGGTAAACTTCTTTGTGCCTGTCCCACTTTATCTCTCACATCGCTGGCAGCGGCCTCCAGATCAACACCCAGGTTAAACTCAACCGTTATCTGGCTATTACCCAATGTACTGGAAGAGCTAATGGTACGAATACCGGGAATACCATTTACCTGTTTTTCCAGTGGTTCCGTAATCTGACTCTCAATAATATCGGCATTGGCACCTGTATAACTGGTACTGATACTAATAATAGGTGGATCAATAGCCGGATAATCGCGCACGGCCAGAAATGTATACCCCACTACCCCAAACAAAATGATCATCAGGTTCATCACAGTAGCGAGTACCGGTCTTTTCAACGATAATTCAGAAATATTCATATTTGTCTCTCTATACTGTTTTGAAAGAAGGGGTAAACAATGCTATCTAATTTGATCGGCCTAGTTTTTTAATTGCTCAAGGGTTTTTACACTTCTTACCTTAAGTGCTCCTTTTGGTTTGGCGAACAATACCCCTGTTACCACTACACTATCACCCGGATTAATACCCGATACTACTTCTACAAAATCGGATTGTCTGACGCCTGTTTTCACATTCACGAATGAAGCTTTACCACTTTTCACAATTACAATCTGTTTATTTTTATCATCAGGAATGATGGCATTCGTTGGAACTAAAATAGATTTTTTATCTGTGCCAGATGAGGAAACATACACTTTTACAAATGCACCTGGATTTACTTTGCCACCTTTGAGAATAGCCCTCACTTTCAGATTACGGGTTAACTGATTAACCTGTGGTTCAATCGCAATAATGGTAGCTTTTTCAATGCTTTCTGCAGGTGTGCTTACCAATACATCTACGGTATTTCCTTTTTTAATATAGGTACTATACTCTTCGGGTAAGGTAAAATCAACTTTTACTTTATCAACCTGTTGAATGGAACAGATGATATTAGTAGTTAAGAGAAAGGCACCCAGACTTACCTGGCGAAGACCAACAACTCCACTAAATGGAGCTTTGATAACCGTTTTTGCAATAAGTGATTCAGTATAAGCGATATCTGCTTTATAGCCGTCAACTGCACTAAGAGCCGCATCATAGTCGGATTGATTAACTCCGTTTATAGCTAAAAGTTTAGCCAAACGCGCTTCATTTTTCTGTGCTATATCCAGCAATACTTTTGATTTTGCCAATTGTGCCTGCAAATCAGCATCATAAATTTTTGCAATGATTGTTCCCTGTTTTACAAAAGAACCTTCCGGAACATTCAGGTAGGTTAGTCTGCCAATCACTTCTGAGTGAAGATCAACATATTCCATGGCCACAACAGATCCATTGGCTTCTATGCGGTTACTAATTGTTTGCGGCTGTGCAACCAACACATCTACAATCGTGGCAGGTTGAGCAGGCTTTTGTTGTGGATTGGCTTCTTCTTTTTTGCTCTTACAGGCAACTAAAAAAATAAAAGCGAACAGGGGCGTATACAAACGTTTCAAAGGCTGAAGTTTTTAAAATCGGCTAAAGATAAAAAAATTTAATATCCAATTGGGTTATCATAGGATGAATGGCCAAGATTGACAAATAATTCGGTCTAATCGGCCTTTTCACTTTTTTGATGTGTAAATTCATGAATAAAATTAAGGGTGCTTCCTTTACGATTACTAAAAAATTACTTATCAATTAAATTGCCATATGTACCAGCTTTCTCAAACCTATCCTCTAAAAAGAGCTTTTATTACCGGTGCCGCTTCAGGTTTGGGCAAAGCATTGGCGCTGGAATTAGCCAATGATGGCTGGACAATTGGTATGGCCGATATCAATATGATTGCGTTGGAAGCAGCAGGAAAAGAGATTGAAATAGCAGGCGGTGTCCCGCTTATTTTCCCACTGGATGTATCAGATAAAGATCAATACCAGGATATAGTTAAGGTTTTTTTAAGCACCACCGGAGGAATTGACCTCTTATTTAATAACGCCGGGGTGGGTGATGGGGGTGTTTTTGAAGAATATAGTCTTGAGAATTATGAATGGATGGTAGGTATTAACCAGATGGGGGTATTGTATGGCTGTCATTATTTTATTCCTATTATGAAACAACAAAGGTCTGGACATATTCTCAACACCGCCAGTGCTGCCGCTATTGGTTGCGCACCTACCATGGCAGCCTATAATATGACCAAGGCAGCCGTATTAGCCATCAGTGAAACTTTATATGGCGAACTCATGGATCATGGTATCAGGGTTTCCTGTATACTACCCACTTATTTTAAAACCAATGTAATTCAATTTGCAAGAGGTGGAGATATCGTAAAAAAAGCCACCCAGCGATTTATAGAAAAATCCGGATTGGAAGCAGATACTGTAGCAAAAGAAATCCTAACCCGGGCAGGTAAAAATGAACTGTATATTATTTTACCAAAAGACGCCAGAAAAATGTGGTTCTTTAAAAGACTGGCCCCTACCTGGTTCCGTAAAAAAGTGAAGGAGCAGTTTTTGATGGCTATGTCCAGAGTACAGAGAAGTAAAACCTAATTGCAACTTACCCAGAAAAAAAGATACTTAAATAACTTGTCAATGATGACAAATCAACTATTCAACCTGAAAGGCAAAACTGCCCTGATAACCGGTGCCAGTAAAGGAATCGGCGAAGCCATTGCCCGAATATATGCTTCTTGTGGTGCCAACCTGGTGATCAATTCAAGAAAACAGGAAGACCTGGATACTGTATCCGCCGAAATCAGAGAAGCTGGTGGTATTTGTACAGGTATTGCAGCCAACGCAGGCAATCTGGAAGAATGCAAAATGCTGATTGAAAAAGCAATGGCTGTTTATGGGAGTATAGATATACTGGTAAACAATGCAGCTGCCAACCCGGTATATGGCCCCATAGTTACCTGTGAAGAATGGGCATTCGATAAAATCATGGATGTAAATCTGAAAGCGCCTTTTGAACTATGCAAACTGGTATATCCAATTATGAAACAAAACGGGGGCGGCAGTGTGATTAATATCAGTTCGATTGCAGGACTAACCCCAGATCCAGGTTTGGGAATGTATTCTGTTTCAAAAGCTGCTTTAAATATGCTAACAAAAGTGATGGCCAAAGAATGGGGCCAGGATAAAATCAGGGTGAATGCGATTTGCCCTGGTTTGATCAAAACCAAATTCTCCGAAGCATTATGGCAGAATGAAAAATGGCTAGCCGGATTTATCAAACATTTGCCATTAGGCAGAATGGGAACGGTAGAAGAAATTGCCGGTATTGCCTTATTCCTGGCATCTGAAGCATCTGCTTATTGTACGGGTACGCTATTTACTGCTGATGGGGGTATCACGATTTGATCAACCGTAGGGATTGTGGAACTAGGAAAAGGGATAAGATAATTGTATTCTAATACGAAAAGATATGGAAGCCATTTTTGTTACAGAGAAATTAAAAGAATTACTGCCCACAATAAGACAGTTTGTTATTGATGAATTGATCCCGCTTGAAAAAGACCATCATATACGCCCATTTAAAAAAACGGAAATCATTTTACAGGAAAAACGGGAAAAAGTAAAATCGCTGGGTTTATGGAACCTGCATCTTCCGGTTGCAGAAGGCGGACTGGGATTAACGCTTTGTGAATTCGGACAAATCAGTGAAGTATTATCATTGGCCCCTTATTATGGTCAATACACTTTTAATTGCCAGCCACCCGATATCGGCAATACAGAACTGATCAGCAAATTCGGTTCCGCTTCTATTAAAGAAAAATTTTTAGCGCCTTTACTAGAAGGAAAAATCAGGAGTTGTTTTTCGATGACCGAGCCTGAATTTCCCGGCTCCAATCCTGTATTAATGGCCACTACTGCGGTTCGTGAAGGCGATGTGTATATTATCAATGGTCATAAATGGTTCACTTCCTCTGCCGATGGTGCAACTTTTGCGGTGGTAATGGCTATTACCAATCCTGATGCGGCTCCACACCAACGTGCCAGCATGATCATTGTTCCTACTGATACACCGGGCTTTGAATTCATTCGCAATATTCCTGTATTTGGCGAAAAAGGAGAAGGATGGGCCAGTCATGCAGAGATCCGTTATAACAATTGTCGTGTACCTGTAACGAATCTTATTGGAGAAGAAGGTATGGGATTCAAACTGGCACAGGAAAGATTAGGGCCCGGTCGTATTCATCATTGCATGCGATGGGTAGGTATTGCAGAGAAAGCATTTGATTTGTTATGTCAACGATCTGTTACCCGTGAAATGGAACCCGGCGTGATGTTGGGTGAAAAACAATTTATACAGGGATTTATTGCGGAGAGCCGTGTAGAAATTGATGCTTCCCGATTATTGGTATTACGCACCGCTCACAATATTGATTTGTATGGCGCTTCTCAAACCCGTGATGAAATTGCGGCTATTAAATTTTACGTAGCCAATATGGTTGTAAAAGTGCTTGACCGGGCCATACAGGCACATGGTGCCATGGGTTTATCCGATGAAACATTATTGGCCAGTTTATACCAGCATGAACGGGGGGCGCGTATCTGGGATGGTGCTGATGAAGTACATAAACAAAGTCTTGCTTTAAGTATTTTAAAAAAATATGGTTTGGATATCAGAAAGAAAACCAGGTCCTGATATTTTAATAAACTTCTAGTCAGAATTATTTTTCTATAAAATAGTATTGATGCATACACCGGCAAACACTGTACCCTTAACCGAAAATGAAAACCTTAATCTGGGTTTGCTGAATCATTACCTGCAGGAAAAGGAAAGCGGGTTAGAAACCATACAGCATATAACCCGGTATACGGGCGGGTACTCAAACCTTACCTATTCTTTGCAAACTGCTAATAAAGCGTATGTTCTGCGCCGACCACCTTTGGGCGCCAATATTAAATCTGCCCATGATATGGGCAGGGAGTTTCGTGTATTAAGTTTACTCAAACCTCATTTTGCAAAAGTTCCTGCACCCATTATTTACTGCGATATCCCGGATATTATTGGGGCTCCATTTTATATTATGGAAAGTATGGAAGGCATAATCCTTCGCGCTTCCAATGCACCAGCTATGGATATTTCAGCCGATATTTTTCAAAAAGTTTCTGCTGCATTGGTAGATAATCTTGCTTTACTTCATTCATTAGATATTGAATCCACCGGTTTAATACAATTGGGTAAACCCGAAGGATATGTTTCACGACAGGTGGAAGGATGGATAAAAAGGTATTATGCAGCAGAAACAGATACCATTGAAACATTGAATAGTATTGCCAACTGGATACAAAAAAACCAACCCCGTCCCCAAGCCCCTGCTTTCCTGCATAATGATTATAAATATGATAACCTGATATTGAACCCGGCAGACCTATCTGAGATTATTGGAGTGCTGGATTGGGAAATGTCAACAGTAGGTGATCCTTTGATGGATTTTGGTGCCAGTCTTGCTTATTGGTTTGAAGCGGGCGAAGCTCCTGTTTTTAAACATTATAACCTTACCTGGTTACCTGGTAATTTCAGCAGAAAAGAATTGATTGAACGATATGCAACCAAAACGGGTCGCGATCTTTCTGATATCTTATTTTACTATGTATTCGGCTTATTCAAAAACGCGGTGATTGCGCAACAAATCTATCATAGATGGAAACAGGGACACAGTACCGATGAACGTTTTGGTGCTTTATTACCGATGATCAAATTATTAGGGGAAACCGCATCAGCTGCTTTATCAAAAAACACCGTTTAGGTTCATTAAATAGCAGAATTCGTTATTTAATCATCCCTTCTGCGCAGCGCACCCTTCCAGTTATATTTTATCGACTTATAGGTTTCGAAACATTTCTCAACATAATACCCAAGTTCCAGTTCGTTCAGCTTGGTGACTACATCATAAGATGGCCGGTACCGGTTCATGAATGTATCCAGTTCGGGCGATTGCAGTTTGGTAATCTTTCTAACAAACTGTTTACTGAAACGATTGCTGACATATTTATCCTGCTCCTGTTCAACCAATCGCTTCTGCAAATTCAGGATACTTCGGTTTCTTTTGACACGAAACATATTGATGATCTCATCCAGATCAAATCCAACGGTTAGTCCACCCGGGTTATACCCCGGATTGCTACTTAACCGCAAACCCGGTTTCTTAAAATCAAATATTTTGGCATAGTCTTTCCGGTTCTGCAAAGAATCGAATTTGTAATAGCTGTTTCTAACTTTTACTTCGGGCAGGTCATTGGCCCGTAAATGGATCATTACATTGAATTTCTCCAGATTGGAGATAGTATCTACCGGGTATTTAATCGTGGTTTTACCGATCAGTGAAAACCAGATAGAATCTTTTGCCAAAACAATAATGGTATATCGGCCCAGGGAATCGGTAATAGTGCCTCTTCCGGAGCTGCTCAAAACACCTACAGCCTCCAGGGGACGGCGGGCACTGATATCATAGACGGTTCCACTGATGGTTACATATTGTGCCATGGCTTTTTCTCCATAGCAGCAACAGGCAAACAGTATGATGAAAACCAGTGGTAACCTTTTTCTCAAATCCTTATTTTAAGCTGTAATATTAAAGCAGGGTGTGCAGAGTACAAGCCAAGTTGTACGAATTAACGAGGTTTTTACAGATTCTGATCAGTAATCGAAATATTTAAAACTTTGTATCAATGATATACGGCAGCATTTTACGCCAGGTAGGCCAGTCATGCGGTATATCCGTTCCCCAAACATCCAGATCATACCAGATGCCCTTTTCATACAATATACCAGCAAATCGTTTGGAAGATTCGGGATCCTCATGA
>CAIWKU010000095.1 GCA_903913355.1 uncultured Bacteroidota bacterium
GTGATTAAAGAAACTCATTGGTTTCTGATGAAGGCAGATGGTAACCAGGAACTGGTTCCTCAATCGGAAGAAGATATTACCGCTATCAAATGGGTATCGGGAAAAACATTGGATGCATGTCTGGCGGATAGTTTTCAGAATATTGTGGAGACGGTTAGGAAGGCTGGATTAGTTTAATAAATATGTTTTTTACCGCATAGAGTCAGAATAGGCGCAGAGAGAAAGGCACACCTTTATTTTTTGGGGAGAATGGCTACAGTAATCCGGCTGATACAAACTAATTTTTCAGCTTCATCATAAATTTTAATTTCCCATACATGTGAACGGGCTCCCATATGGATGGGTCGGGCAATACCTGTTACCAGCCCTTCTCTTACTCCCCTGATATGATTGGCATTGATTTCCTGTCCCACACAACTAGCATTTACCGGATCAATTACCATTGCTGCTCCGATACTTCCCAGGGTTTCGGCAAGTACCAGAGATGCGCCTCCATGCAATAATCCCAAGGGCTGACGGGTTCTTTGATCAACCGGCATGGTGGCTTTTAGATAATCTGGACCCAATTCGGAAAATTGTATGCCCAGATGATCGCCCAGATTATCTTTTCCCAGGTGTTCCAGGTCTTTCAGAATCAGGTCTTTTTTATGCCAGATACTCATATTAGCAGACATCAGGATTGGGAATTCTGTAAGGATATATTTACCGCTTCAGGCAAAAAAGGAGAAGCATCTCCCCCGTTCCGGATAATATCCCTGACAATGGTAGAAGCTACAGAAGTATATTTAGGCTCTCCGGTAAGAAAGATCGTTTCAATATTCTTATCAAGGGTACGATTCGCATCTGCTATCGTTTTTTCATATTCAAAATCGCTCACATAACGTATGCCCCTGAGTATGAAATTCGCATGAATGGTTTTGCAATAATTTACGGTCAATCCATCGTAAATAACACTCTCCACTTTTTTCTCATCCTTATAGATCTCTGTAAACCATTCCATCCGCTGCTCCGCACTAAACATCGGGCTTTTAGATGAATTGATACCTATGCCCACATAGATTTTATCAAAAAGCGGGATCGCCCGGTTAATGATATCTACATGCCCAAGGGTAACTGGATCGAATGTGCCGGGGAAAAGACAAATTCTTTGCATAGGTAGTTTTTAGTGATAGGTTAAGGTGATTATTTGCTATATGGTTAATGGTTATATGGCTTAGTTGTTGAGTTGATATATGGTTTTCTGTATTTGTATTCGATAAACTTATTCATCAGGGCATGATACCCAAAGAAACCATTTAGCCATATAACCATTCAACAATTTAGCTATTGGACAATTTATCAATTCAGCCTAACCCATCCCTAATCATCATCCCTATTCGCCAACAAATACAAAACAGCCATTCTTACAGCAACGCCATTCTCCACCTGGTTTAGAATGATAGAGAATGGGCCATCAGCCACATCGCTATCCAGTTCTACTCCTCTGTTAATGGGACCCGGGTGCATAATCACGATATCTTTTCCGAGTTTCTCCAATAATTTTCTTTTGATCCCGTAAGCAAGATTGTATTCACGTAAAGATGAGAAAAGCGGTTGGTTCTGTCTTTCCAGTTGAATTCTTAATACATTGGCAACATCACACCATTTCAATGCTTTCTCCAAATTATATTCTACCCTTACATCCAGGGCTTCCGCGATGTATTTAGGTATCAGCGTGGGAGGTCCGGCAACCATAATCTCAGCGCCCATTTTACGCAACAGGTACATATTACTAAGTGCTACCCGACTATGCATAATATCACCAATGATGGCCACTTTGAGTCCTTCCAGTTTTCCCAGTTTTTCCTGCATAGAAAACGCATCCAATAGGGCCTGGGTGGGATGTTCATTGATTCCATCTCCCGCATTTACAATCGCCGCAGGAATATGTTTGGCCAGAAAATGCGGAGCACCCGAAGCACTATGCCGCATAACCACCATATCCACTTTCATACTAAGGATATTATTCACCGTATCCAAAAGGGTTTCTCCTTTAGCGGCAGAGGAACTACTGGCAGCAAAATTGAGTACATCTGCTGAAAGTCTTCTTTCGGCCAGTTCAAATGACATACGGGTACGGGTTGAATTCTCGTAAAACAGGTTTACAATGGTTACATCACGTAGCGAGGGTACTTTTTTAACCGGTCTCTGGAGAACTTCCTTGAATTGCTGAGCCGTTGAGAGAATTAGCTGTATATCTTCTCTGTTGAGATCTTTGATACCAAGAAGATGTTTGGTAGATAGTTTCATTAAAAATCAAAGATAAAAGATTTCAGCTATCCAAAAGTATTACTTGTTCAATATCATCCTTTTCTTTCCAACAAACTTTTACTTTCTGCGAAATAATCGTATCAATCACTTTACCCGCATAATCCGGTTGTATGGGTAATTCCCGGCTAAAACGACGGTCAATCAGCACACAAAGCGAAACATGGGAGGGTCTTCCAAAATCCAGCAAAGCATCCAGCGCAGCCCGAATGGTTCTCCCGGTATATAATACATCATCGATCAACACCACTTTCCTGTTTTCAATACTAAAGGGAATATCCGTTGCATTGGCTATATGCAGACTTTTTCGCACATCATCCCGGTAAAAAGTAATGTCCAGCTTTCCGTATAGTATGGTTTCCTCCGGCAATATCTTCCGGATCTCAGCAACGATCCTGTCGCTCAAAAATATTCCACGCGGCTGTAACCCAATAATTACCGTATTGGACAGTTTCAGGTGATTTTCCAGAATCTGGTGTGCCAGTCTTTTTACCGTAAGGGCCAATTGCTGTTCCGAAAGTATAGTCTTCAAACCCGAATTTTTAATAAAAATAACTGAATTATCCCTAGCAGCCATAACTATCCTGAAACATTCATTCAGTAAATGAAAAAATTAGGAATTTTTGATGATCGCTACGCTGGATTCAAAATTCCGGTATTTATTCCCTGCTTCTGCTTTAATTTGCCCCGTGCTCCGACTTGAGTCAATATCACTGGTACAGTTCCGGAATTATATACAGCAATCTTTTTCTTTTACAGAAAGAGTGGTGGGGATTTGCGGGATGAATGGGACTGGGAAAACCAATCTGCTGGATGCCATTTATTACTTGAGTTTTACCCGAAGTTATTTTTCCCGCCCCGATAGCCTGAATGTACACCATGGAATGGCGGGTATGCGTCTGGAAGGCAATTATGATCTTCTCTCAGAGCCCCAATTGCTTACCTGCATTGTTCGGGAGAACAATAAAAAAGAACTTAGCCTGAACCAGGAAGAATATAAAAAATTCTCTGACCATATCGGGCGTATTCCCTGTGTAATGATTGCGCCGGATGATATCTCATTGATTACAGGTGGTGGCGAAGAGCGA
>CAIWKU010000096.1 GCA_903913355.1 uncultured Bacteroidota bacterium
ATGAGTCAAAGATATTCCGCTTTGCTAACTGTAAGGTCATGAGCCATGGTATATAACCGGGGAACACCGGTTGCCAGATCAAGGGAAACGATTTCTTCAATAGAAATATGTTCCAGATACATCATCAAAGCCCTGAGGCTATTACCATGGGCAACAATCAGTATATTTTTTCCTGCCAGTAATCGCGGACAAATTACCGTTTCATAATAGGGAATTACCCGATGATAAGTATCTTCCAGGCTTTCTCCATTGGGAGGCCTTACCGAATAACTTCTGCGCCATTCCAATACCTGATCCGCCCCATACTTTTTGGCAGTCTCTGCTTTATCCAATCCCTGTAAGTCGCCATACATACGTTCATTTAATGCGGCCGAATAGGTAATCGGGATATTTTCATTATGGGTTTCCTGTAAAACAATGGTAAGGGTATGAATGGCTCTTTTTAAGACAGAAGTAAATGCCTCATCCAGATGATATGCTTGTAAGCGTTTTCCGGCGCTGGAGGCTTCCTGTTCGCCCAATGGACTCAAATCCACATCCACATTACCCGTAAACCTGTTTTCCAGGTTCCAGGTTGATTGACCATGGCGAAGTAGGATGAGAGAAGGCATAAGAACTGAATATTGAATTTTGAATATCGAATTTTGGATTTTGTAAAATAAGGGTCTTGTAAATATACCAAGTTTATATCTGCCTGTTTTGCGTAGTTATTAAGGTTTGGTATGTATAATCATATGAATACAACTCATTCTCTGCCAAAACTCCTTTTTTCTGATTCTCTTCGGTGAAAAGTTTTTATCATTAAAAACACCCTAAGATTTTACTCGGGTTTAATCTTTATTTAAGTTTCAGGTTATAATCTAACCCCGTTTGCATGAGCCTTAGCTTTTTAGCTTGCCGAATTAACAAATACTATGTTAATAATGGCTTGATTTTTGCGATTTCGTATATACAGATTAACCCTTTCGTAAATTGTCTGGTCAAATTATCAACTAACTAAAGGTTAATTACATTTATTAAGATAATATAAACGGTTATGAAAAATTTTTATTTACGTTTCGCCATTTTCAGCCTGGCATTTTTCTCCCTGAATGCTGTATCTGCTCAGGAGGATTGGCCAAAACTCATTAACACAGCTGATGGCTCTGTTATCAGAATTTATCAGCCCCAGCCCGAATCATTTGCCGGCAATGTTTTTAAATTCAGATCTGCCATTTCCGTTCAGGCACCTAATCAGTCTGAGCCGGTATTTGGTACATTCTGGTCTGTAGCCAACGTGGAAACAGATAAGGATACGCGACATATTAATATCATTTCGCTAAAAGTTCCCAATCTGAAAATGGGAGCGGATACGGATATTAGTAAGATCAACTATCTGAAAACCGTTCTGGAAACACAAATTCCTGAATCAGGCTTCAGCCTTCCCTTAGATCAGGTTCTTTCTTCACTTGAAATGAATACAGAAGAGAAAAAACTGTCTAAAGGCCTGAACAATACACCGCCTAAAGTGATTTATGCAACAAAACCCACTATCCTGGTATTAATAGATGGTGCACCCAAGTTTCAACACAATAACGATTGGGGCGTTGATGCCGTAGTGAATTCACCTTTTACGATTGTCAGATATAATGATGGCAATTATTATCTGTATGGTGGTAAAAAATGGTATGTAGCCCCTTCTGCAACCGGGCCTTACCAATATACCCCTACTGTTTCTGATAACCTGAAAAAAGTGGAGGCAGCCGTAACCACCGCCAATAGCGGAGATGCCGGGTATACTTCAGATGCCGCCGCTGCACAAAACAATGAAATTGCTGATATAATTGTTAGTACAGAACCTGCTGAATTAATTCAATCAAAAGGCCCTGCCAATTTCACATCTATTGATGGAACAGGTTTGTTATATATGAGTAATAGCGATAATGACGTGTTCATGGATACCAATACGCAAGAGTATTATGTATTATTATCAGGTCGCTGGTACAAATCTCCTCAGCTAACCGGTGGTTGGCAGTATACAGCAGCCAATGCTTTACCTGCTGATTTTTCAAGAATACCGGAAGGCTCTCCGAAAGACAATGTATTGGCAAGTGTTGCCGGTACAGAAGCTGCCCGCGAAGCCGTAATGGATGCACAAATTCCACAGACTGCTAAAGTAGACCGTAAAACGGCAAACACCAATGTTACCTATGATGGTGAACCTCAATTCAAGAATATTGA
>CAIWKU010000097.1 GCA_903913355.1 uncultured Bacteroidota bacterium
CGCCAAAAAAAGCCGGTTGCGAAAAGAAGAAATATTATTTTTTTCATAGCTATCTGTTTCTTACTTAATAACGATTGTGGATAAAAGTTGACACAGTAAAGCTAATAAAACAAGTGTTCAATCCGGCAGACATAAAAAAGAATAGCCTAATTTTATTGAATATTCAGGAATACCTAAATCCATTGCCAAACTAATTATATGTTGAAGAATTTTACGACTCTACTTTTTTGCTGTATCGGCTACCTATCATTCAGCCAGCAGGCTTCTTCCAGCAAAATTTTTCTTATTTCGTCCAATAGCGCTTTCCCAATTTCATATAACCAGATTTCTGCGATCGATCTGCACGCAGGAAAAGCTGCCGATAATATTTATGATCCAAAAAAGAGATACTCGTTTCGCACCAATGGGTTTAGGTCTTACTATGCAATGCAAAAAAATGTGTTCACAGATGTAATCCCTTCAGCCACAGCAGAAGATACTTTAAGAACCCCGATGGGAGGAGCGGTTGCTTCAATGGCTTTTGATGCAAAAAATAACCGTCTTTATTATGTTCCCCAGTATCTGTCTGAATTACGGTATATGGATTTGAACCAGGCAGAACCCTCTTTTACCTATCTGGAGAGCCAATCCTTAAATCTATTACACAATCCCTATGATGTAGCCAACCAGATTAGTCGCATGACCATCGGCGCTGATGGATTTGGTTATGCTATCACGAATGACGGCGAGCACCTGATCAAATTTTCAACCGATGCTACTCCAATTATTCAGGATTTGGGAGTGCTGGTGGATAAACCTACCAATTCTGTATTTATACGTTCCAGTTGTACTTCATGGGGGGGTGATATTGTAGCGGATGCCAATAATAACCTATACCTGATTACCCAATTTAACCATGTATTCAAGATATCATTACCGAGTAAAGTCAGTGAGTATGTTGGGGCTATTAGCGGCTTACCCGGCAATTTTAATACAAATGGAGCTGCGGTAGATGAAAATGGCGACCTGATTCTCAGTTGTGGCAGTTCATTGGATAAAGGGTTGCCTGCTTTTTATAAAATAACCAACTGGACAAGCTTACAAGCCACTGCTATCCCAGGGGATAATGCAAAAGGCCTGGGAAATATTTCAGATATGGCCAGCAGTAACCTGCTTTTCCAGAAAGCGGCTGTTCCTGCTCCGATTGTTACAAAAACTGAAGAAGCCGCTAAAAAACAGCTTCCGGTATTCACGATCTATCCCAACCCGGTTAGTCATGGTAAGTTTACCATTAAAACCACCAATATCATCGACAAAGGAGAGTATACCATGGTTTTAGTTGATCAAACTGGCAGGGGCGTTATGCAGGCAAAAATGCAACTCGGGTTAAAATCAAATACCAATAGCTTTACCTTCCCATCTCAGGAAGCCAAAGGAGTGTATATGGTATTGATTATGGATGTATTTAATCGCACTATCTATTCGCAGCAATTAATTGTTGAATAATTATAAATAACGGTACCAGTAAAATAAAAGGCAACCATTTTGGTTGCCTTTTATTTTACAATGAATAGAAAATTATGCGCTGGTTTTTCTTATTTTTTGATGATCTTAAATGAATCCAACTCTTTACCTTCCGCTGAAATCTGGCGAACAGTAATTGTATTACCTGAAACGTCTGCTACTGTTAAAGAATGAACCGTTGCAATAAATTTATCTGTGAATTTCTGCCATGAATCCGGGTCATTGGTTTGCTCAGGATTATAGAGTTCCTGACCACCTGCTCCAGTGATCAGATAGATGACGCCTTTAGCAGTTGTTTGTGTTTTCCCATCAAAGGTTTTATCAAGGGTCCATCTGCCCGGCACTACCCTTCCACGTATTACTTTATTATCTTTTCCACCTACCAATAAAGTTCCTTTTTTATCAGGCACAAAAGTCAGAGGAAATGATCGTTGGTAATTATGAACATGTCCATTGAATACAATATCCACTTTACCAGCTTCAAATATCGGCGCTAATAAACGCATATGCTGCTGTTCATAATGCTCTCTGGATGAATTAAATCCAGGATGATGAAACATCACAAAATGCCATTGTGCATCTTTTGAATCGGCCAGGTCTTTTGCAACCCAGTCTGTCAATTCCTTATCTGTCCAGTCCACATAAGTATCGGCATCCAGAACCGTCCAGTGTGCATTCCCATAATTGAATGAATAATTGGTCATCCTGGGATAGGTTTCCCCAGCCGCTTCCAAAAATGCTTTCTTATTCGCTTCTGAACCCTTCAGAACCGGCACAAAACTGCCACCCTCCTTACCCAATGGGCCATTCAATGGTTGATCCCAGAACATATAATAAGCAAGGGCATCGGGTGTTTTATCAAGATCACGACTTTCTGCATCATGGTTACCCACCGCAGTAATAAATGGAACAGAACGCATAATGGGTGCCCCATCTGTATCCTGTTTCTCTTTGTTATATACCGGCCAGAATTTTTTACGGTAATCAGAGATCAATCCGTTTTCATAAACAATATCACCGGGCACAACCACAAAATCGGGGTTTAGGGTGAATGCCCTTGTTGCTAATTTCTTCTGATCGGGGGTTTCTGCACCAATATCTCCAAAAGCAATAAACCGATAAGGTTGTTCAACAGATTTTATAGCATGCGCTTCTGAACTAAAAACGGTTACTCCATCCTTTATTACCCTATAGGTAAATTTACTGCCCGGAGATAATTCGGTTAATGAAGCATGGTAGATTCGATGTGCTTCTATCCCGCTTACTGCCACACGGGTATATTGTATAGCATTTGCTTTTAACCAGTTGCTCTTCCCATCACTCTTATATTCAACACGCCAATCTGCCTGCGTATCATTTGCATGCCAGAGTAATTGCATAGATTTTGGGGAAGGGTTTCGACCGATTTGCACATAAGGTTTTGTAACAAATACTTCCTGAGCGGATAAGGTATTCAGGAGAAAAAAACAAAGCAGAAAACTAACCGGGATTTTCATACATAACTTGTTTAAGTAGTGAATTGAGTGCAGACTGACTGCTCTTTTCACAAAAAAACAAATAAGCAATTCACTAAAATCCTTTTTTAGAATATTGTTATTTTGATAAATATTCGATAACAATTTAGTAACCTGCTTTTCAGATTCGACACAGAATTACTTAGTGATTTTTTATAATAGTATGGGGATTACAGAACTAACTGTTCCTGCAGACGGGTAAGCATTTCAGCCGGATCAATACAAAATCCGGGATGCACTTTAGAAGTTTGAACAATGGTGCTTCGGTAGGCGGTTAACCACCTGAAACGCGAAGCCGTATCCAGTTTGGCAATGGGACCGGCATTAGGATCTGCTTCACAAATTTTTTGAAAAGAAATCAGGTATTCATTGAGAGAAGAGATATCCAGACAGTCACAAAAAGCATTCAGTTTGTTTTCATCAAGCGTAAAAAGCATTTGAAGAAATTGCCGGTCACGGCAATACAATACTACCCCAATATTGAGGAATTCTTCGCGTTCTACTCTTGGCACAACACGAATCACGGCATACTCAAATAAGTGCTTTTCTTGCATGCTCGGCTTCATTTATAAAAATATCAGAATGCACAATACGTGTTTGTAAAAAATCGGCATATACTTTCCTTCGTTCAGATATGTTGATTTCCACCGGGTCACCTAAAAGCCATTCATCTGGTATCATAGATACAATGGAATTAATTTTTTCCGGACTTAATACCTTTTTAAAAATACTATCCACTGAAGAAAGTTCCGTTGCATAAGGCAATAATACATGGTCCTTTACCTGGGCAAACGCACGGGTAGCTTGTTCCTGCCAATTATACCAGGAATGATGGAAATACAAAGATGCCCCATGATCAATCAACCATAATTCTTTGTTCCAGATAAGCAAATTGGTATTTCTGGCAGTACGATCCACATTGGTAAGCAAACAATCCAGCCAAACAATCTGAGAAGCCAATAAAGGATGTATTTTAGTAACCCCCGGATCAAATGTGATGGAACCAGAAAGATAATGAACCCCCAGGTTTACTCCCACGCTGGCTTTTAGCAGGTCCTGGATCTCTTCATCCGGCTCAGTACGTCCAAATGCTGTATCCAGCTTCGCAAATACCAATTCCGGTACTTTCAAACCTACTGCCCGGGCAATTTCTCCCCCGATAAAATCGGCAATCAGTGCTTTTACACCTTGTCCCGCACCCCGAAACTTAAGCACATACATAAATCCATCATCCGCTTCTGCAATAGCTGGCAAAGAGCCGCCTTCCCGCAAGGGAGTAATATAGCGGGTAACATTTACGGTTCTGATGGAAATAGGGTCAATCATAGATTGAAACAGGATGTTTTTTTGACCATTTTCAAAAAATGCCTTTAAATATGCCTCAATTTAGTCAGAAACCTTTAATGGAAAATATTCAATATGAATTTACTACTACCATTAAGTATCCTCTTTATATTCTAATGAACAGAA
>CAIWKU010000098.1 GCA_903913355.1 uncultured Bacteroidota bacterium
AATATGAAATTTTCCATCTGCGTCTGTGGTTAATTCGCCATGACTAATTTCTCGATTTCTTACAGAAACAGGAAAATTTATTGGGCTCCTTCTATTACTATAGTGTATGTTTCGGGAAATTTGAAAACTTAGTTTGGCATTTGAAACCGGGTTTCCAGTATAGGCCAAAGCTCTTCCAATAACTTCAACCGAATCATTCAGCCTATAGGATCCATTCGGTTTATCAAATTGTATTACAAAACCTGGTCGCTTGTATTCTTCAACAGCAAAATTGGCTTCTCCTACATTCAATGAACGGCTACTAATGCTAAATCTTCCGGTTAACTGGTTCTCTGGTAAATGAAATTTTCCAGAAAATGAGCCGAAATGGTTCAAAGTATACGGCAAAGAATCGAGCACCTGATTATTTGCGTTTCTTAGGTAGACCCAGCCTGAATCATTTCTGGAAATTATTTTACTGAGTTTGGTGTGATAGTCTCTTGTAACGGCAATGCCTTTAAAATAAACAGTTTGCCCCGGTCTGTAAATAGATCTGTCAGTAAAATAAAAAACCTGTTCGTTATTTTTTTCAAAACTCTCGGGATCGATATACAAGGGGCTATTCGATCCCATAGTAAATTCATTTTCCTGAAGGAATAATTTGTCATTTTTGGTTTCAAAAAGGAAGCGGAAGGAACCTCCGGTATGAGGTGAAAAATTGAAAAACCCATTCTTATCTGTTGTCAATACTTTTACAAAATTTAGCACAGTTCCCCCTATGGAATAATAATTATTTTCCTGGAAAATAGTCACTTTTACATCTTTCATCGGTTTTCCATCAACCCTGTTTACTACAAAATAATCATCGTTATTTTTAATGTAGCTGATCCCGGAAACAGAAAATAATTGAACGGAAAGTTTATCAGTTTGATCGTTGAAAGAGCCGCTGCTACTGGATAATAATGCATATTCTCCTACGGGCAGTCCATCTATCTTTATTTCTGCACTATGTATTTGGTTGTCAATATTAGGTGTAAGAGCTTGAGTTATGGTTCTATAAACAGGCAGTGATGACAATTCTGCCCATTTGTCCGTCTCAGATAATGGGTTCATCAAAGAATGTAAATGCCTGTTTAAAGAATCATTTTTATCGACTCTTATGATCCGGCCATATAGTGTATCTATATTTCGGTATGTCACTAAAACTCTAAAAGGCTTTACTGGTAAATTTACTTTTTCAGATTGCATGCTAAGCTGTTTCGCATTGATTGCGGCTAAAAGAGTTCGCATATCAATCATTCCTGGATTATTTTCAGGAAATATTGTAGACGCCTCTTTGATCAGTTTTAGTGCAGTTCTATAGCTATATCTTTGAGTAGTATCTCCAAATGGCTGATAGGTTTTTGCTTTATCCATCCATAGCCTTGCTAACAAGTACCAGGCTTTTGACACAGTTGATTCACTACCGTAACTGCTTTTTATACCTTCCAGTGTTTTTTGATAAAGAACTGATTTCCCCTGGAAAACACCGGTTGCATACACCCATTCTATCCTGTCCAGATCAATCTGGATTAAAACCGCTTTGTTATCATCGTTTTTATGAGCCGAAAGCCATTGTTGAAATAATTCTAATGCCTTCCATTGCAAAGAACTGCTGTCCTTTGTTTCAAAATGACTGGCTATAAAAATATCCGAATTTGCCAATGCGTTTTTATCAGCAATAGAAAAGGCATTGACAGGCCTGGTAGTATATTTATCTGAATGCGTAAAATAATCCAGTGCCTCATGCATTAACAGATCATATAAGGTTGATTTATTTTCTTTTCCGCCGAACGAAATAATAATGTCACTGTATTGTGTAGTACTTATTTTTTGCAGTGAAACAGGGGTTCTAAGCGACAATAAAAAATAATGAGTGATTGTATCGGTTAACTGTGCACTGCTCAAAAAATCAATTTCATTTTTTGTCGATTGACTGGTATTTGTTCTTGAAAAGAGCTTGTATTGGTTAAGGCGAAAGTATTGTAAGTATTGTTTGGCAAGCAGAGAATATAGTATTGCTTTTTCTGCAGTATCTGCTGATGTACAAAGTTCTGCCTGAATTATTTTTATAACGCGGTTGGGGTCATCGGGCATAATTCTTTCTTCCAGAGAAATTCGATACAGTAAGCATCTGATCACCTGGTCATGAATGCCTGCTTGTTTTACGATGGTATACAAACCATTTACTTTCTCGAGAGCAGTTTTACTGAGGCCTTCCTGAATAACCAGGGAATCAATTTCCTGCCATTGTTTTCCAAAACGGATATCCCTGTTTTGTGCCTTTAACAAAACGGATAAACTTAAAAATAATAAGAGCAGGCAATTTCGGAATACCATAAATCAGTTTTTAGAAGGCATAGGTTATTGATTTCTCTCTGATGCAAACTTGCTGATTTATTCACAAAACTTACCATATATGGTCAAAAGAATCTGGTTGACTACCGGGCATAAAAAATCCCGGTCTTTTAGAACCGGGACTCTTTTATAAAAATGAGGCTTATTTTTTTAAGATTCTTGCCATGGTTTTGCCAATATCTGCCGGACTGGCCACAACTTCTATTCCGCATTCAGACATGATTTTCATTTTAGCAGCAGCTGTATCATCGGCTCCCCCAATAATAGCTCCTGCGTGACCCATACGACGACCTGGAGGGGCTGTTTGCCCTGCAATGAATCCTACTACTGGTTTTGTCTTATTGTCTTTGATCCATCTGGCAGCATCTGCTTCCATGCTACCACCAATTTCACCAATCATGATAATACCATCAGTTTCGGGATCATTCATTAAAAGCTCTACAGCTTCTTTAGTGGGTGTTCCGATAATTGGGTCACCGCCTATTCCAATAGCTGTACTAATACCCAAACCTGCTTTCACTACCTGATCTGCAGCCTCATAAGTAAGAGTTCCACTTTTTGACACGATTCCAATACGACCGGGTTTGAAGATAAAACCTGGCATAATACCTACTTTGGCTTCTCCTGCTGTGATTACGCCGGGACAGTTGGGTCCAACCAATCGGGTGGATTTGCCAAGTAAATAATTTTTCACTTTTACCATATCCTGAACCGGAATACCTTCAGTAATACAAACTACCAGGGCAATTCCGGCATCCGTGGCTTCCATAATCGCATCCGCTGCAAAAGCAGGGGGTACAAAAATGATACTGACATTAGCACCGGTTTTAGCAACTGCATCGGCAACCGTATTGAATACAGGTCTGTCCAGGTGCATAGTACCGCCTTTATTAGGCGTAACACCACCAACTACATTTGTGCCATATTCAAGCATTTGGGTAGCATGAAAAGTACCTTCTGTACCGGTAAATCCCTGTACAATTACCTTAGAATTTTTGTTTACTAATACTGCCATGACGAATATTTCAATTGTTTGGAAATTCGCGGCAAAAATAGGTGAAAAGAGGCTAGGGTTTGGGGTTTGTTCTTGAAACTTTGGCGTTTTTTGTACAGAATCTCAGTTTCCGAACCCCAATCAGCAGGAAATCGGATTATCGGGCTTTTATTTTATCCGCAAACCTTTGTGTTTTCTTAAGCAGTTTATTAGAAAAGAGCCAGGAAAATCCCGGCTCTTTGTAATAATAACAGTTGGTTTTTCTGTCAGAGTTTGTAGAATTGTTTGCTGTCTTTTCCATCCTTTGTTAATACTTTCAGGAAATAGGGTCCATGATATAAAAACCCTGTAGCAATATTAATAATGGTGTTACCCTCCGGTAAAAGCTTTTTGGAACTCCATTTCAGGTTGCCATAAATATCATAGATGACGATCTCGGCTTCTGCATTTGTGTTTTTGCTCCACACTGTTAATACCATTTGACTGCTTACCGGGTTAGGGTTGATGCTGATGATCTTTACATAGTCAACAGTTGTTTGCGGAACAGTGGTTGTATCTTTTATGATAACTTCTTTGCAAACAGATGCTGTACAACCCCTGGCGGTTTGTATTTGTAAACAGGTATTGTAATAGCC
>CAIWKU010000099.1 GCA_903913355.1 uncultured Bacteroidota bacterium
ATTTTGTGCATACTGTATTTTATCGCCAATCGTTTTTTGAATATTCGGCATAGCTTCCGGATCATAGGCTTGTACTGTTGCACCGGCAGCTACCAGCGCATCAATCAGATACAAAGCCGGAGCTTCGCGGATATCATCTGTATTGGGTTTAAATGCCAACCCCCATAATGCAAAATGTTTGCCTTTCAAATCGCCATTAAAATATTTCTCAATTTTGGGTATCAGGTGTAATTTCTGTGCATCATTTACATCTTCTACTGATTTCAATATTTTAAAATCATAGCCAACTTCTTCAGCAGAATGAATCAATGCCTGAACATCTTTTGGAAAGCAACTTCCTCCATATCCGATACCAGGGAAAAGAAAACGCTTACCGATCCTGTCATCACTACCAATTCCTCTTCTTACCATATCCACATCAGCACCCAATTTTTCGCAAAGCTGGGCAATTTCATTCATAAAGGAAATCTTGGTGGCCAGGAATGAGTTGGCAGCGTATTTGGTAAGTTCAGCAGATTTTTCATCCATAAATATCACCGGATTACCCTGGCGAACAAAAGGAGCATAAAGATCGCTCATTACTTTTCTGGCACGCTCAGAATTGGTACCTACTACCACCCTGTCCGGTTTCATGAAATCATCCACAGCAACTCCTTCTCTTAAAAATTCAGGGTTACTTACCACATCAAATGGTTCTTTATAATTAGCCGCAATAGCAGTTCTCACTTTTTCAGCAGTACCTACCGGCACTGTACTTTTATCTACAATAACCGTATATCCATGCAACACTTTTCCAAGATCTGCTGCAACCCCCAATACATAACGCAAATCTGCAGACCCGTCTTCACCGGGAGGTGTTGGTAAAGCGAGAAAAATAATGGCTGCATCTTTGATACCTTCTGCTAAGTTGGTGGTAAATGTCAATCGCTCTTCCTTCAGGTTTCTCAGGAATATTTTCTCAAGTCCCGGTTCATAGATCGTGATTTCCCCCTTACTTAATTTATTGACTTTATTGCTATCAATATCTATACAGGTTACTTTATTACCGGTTTCTGCAAAACAGGTGCCGGTTACCAGGCCAACATAGCCTGTGCCTACTACTGCGATTTTCATAAAATATTAGTTTACATAATTTAATACATGACCAGATATATAGTTCAACTGTTCCTCATCCATTTCGGTATGTATGGGAAGTGAAATAACTCTTTCTGTAAGCCAGTCGGTAATCGCAAGTTCATACTTAGGCAATCCAAATGAAGCGAACATATCCTGCTTATGCCCCGGTACAGGATAATAAATCATCGAAGGTATTTTATGCTCGGCAAGGTATTTATTAAGGCCATCTCTATCTACCCCTTCTAATACCAATGTATACTGGTGATATACATGGTTACTATAAGAAGCCACATGCGGTGTAATGATTTTGGCATTACCTGAAAAAGCCTGGTTATAAAAAGCAGCCACATTTTGTCTGGCTGCATTATACTGATCGAGTTCTTTCAATTTGATATTTAAAATGGCTGCCTGAATAGAATCTAATCTTGAATTGCAACCTACTAATTCATGGTAATATCTTTTTTGCTGACCATGATTGGCAATCATTTTCATTTTATGGGCAAGTGATTCATCACTGGTAAAAATGGCTCCCCCATCTCCAAAAGCACCTAAATTCTTACTTGGGTAAAAGGATGTGGCTCCGATTGTGCCAATGGTTCCCGTTTTTTTGCTGGTGCCATCAGAAAAAGTATAGTCACAGCCTATAGCCTGCGCATTATCTTCAATTACAGAAAGTCCAAATTCTTTGGCAATCTGCATGATCTCTTCCATTGGTGCAGCATGTCCATACAAATGAACGGGAACAATGGCTTTTGTTTTGGGAGTAATCGCTTTTCGCAAAGAAGCAGGATCCATGCAAAAAGTTTTAGGATCTACTTCCACAAAAACCGGGGTCAGTTTTAATAATGCCACTACTTCAGTAGTAGCGATATAGGTAAAAGAAGGAGTAATCACTTCATCCCCAGGCTCCAATCCCAAAGCCATCATCGCGATTTGCAATGCATCTGTTCCATTGGCACAGGGAATGGTAAAAGGTATATCCAGGTAATTACTAAGGTTAACTGCAAAATCCTGTACAGGTTTTCCGTTTATATAAGCCGCACTGTCCAGAACCTCATGAATGGCATTATCTACAGCAGTCTTGATTTTCAGGTATTGGGATTTTGTGTCAACCATTTGGATAGGCCTCATATTGCATACAGCTTTAGCTGCTGCAAAATTACTGGAAAAAAGGACAATGAACTCAAGATTTCGGGTATTCTCCTTACTTGGCAAACAAGCAGTTTAAATTGTTTATTTTTATCGCCAAACCAAAGCTTTACAATGGTATTTTACCACATTTTCATCTGGCTATATCCTAAAATCGCTTTTTTTCTGGGTTTTTGGAATCCAAAAGCAAAATCCTGGTGTCTGGGACGCAGACAGATTTTTACCCAATTGGGTGATGCATTTCGTGAAAATAAGCGACCGGTTATCTGGATGCATTGTGCTTCATTAGGAGAATTTGAACAGGGACTGCCTGTATTGGAAGCTTTTAAAAACAATTACCCGGATCATGCTTTTTTATTGACTTTCTTTTCTCCTTCAGGTTATGAAGTCCGAAAGAATTATCCGGGAATTGACCATATTTTTTACCTGCCCATGGATTCAGCTGCGCATGCGAAAAAGTTTTTTTCTATTGTTCAGCCTTCATTAATTCTATTCGTGAAATATGAGTTCTGGTATTATTATTTACAGGAAGCCAATAAAAGAAAAACCCCTTTATTACTTGTATCCGGTGTTTTCAGAAAAGAACAGGCTTTCTTTAGCTGGTATGGAAGTTTTCATCGCAAAATACTTTCCTTTTTCACTTACCTGTTTGTTCAAAACCAGGGTTCAGCGTCATTACTGCAAAGTATTGGTCTGCAAAACAAAGTAATTGTTTGCGGAGATACACGGTTTGACAGGGTGATGGCCATTGCTAACCGCTTTCAACCCATTCCTGTATTCGATCATTTTTGTGATGGGAAAGAAGTGCTGGTAGCGGGTAGTACCTGGACTGATGATGATGAAGCACTGGATCATTTTGCAAATACACATCCGGGTCACAGGTATATTATTGTACCGCATGAAATAGAAGAAGAACGTTTAGAAGAGTGTTTGAGTTTCTATAAACATTCGATGCTATATTCAGATTTTGAGAAGGCTTATTATGAAGGAGCCCAGGGTAACCCTGAAATCAATGTATTGATCATTAACAATGTAGGTATGCTTAGCCGGCTCTACCACTATGCAACTGTATGTTATGTAGGGGGTGGATTTGGGGATGATGGTATCCATAATATTTTGGAGGCAGCTGTATTTGGTAAACCGGTCGTATTTGGACCAGTGTATGAAAAATACCTGGAAGCATCAGAATTACTGGATGCCGAAGCTGCGTTTACGGTAGAGGATGCACTTGAGTTAGAATCCGTTTTAGCGGATCTTTTTGGCAATAAAGAAATGAGAGATCATGCATCGGCTATTGCAGCCGCTTATGTAAAAGATCATTCCGGCGCAACGGAAAAAGTGATTCGTTATGTTCAGGAAAATCGTCTTTTAACGAGTTGATCAAATAGCTTTACTGCTTCGCTATTATCGGGCCAGCTAAGTTTTACTTTCAATTCTCTTTGTATCCAATATTGAGCCTCCGGATAGATATTAAATCCATTGATGGTTTTCAGGCTTCTTTCATACATATTTTCGTCTCCCCTGAAAAGATCATGTACAAATAAGAAGCGATCGTTTACCCCAATGGCTTTCTTTAAATCGCGAACCGGGCTGCCCTGTAAAGTAGCCGCTACTTCTACCCTTTCTTCTTTTAATTTCTCATTCAAACTTGCCGATCCGTTTGCCAATACGGTATTAAATTCCATTACCTGCACAGTTTCTGTTTTGGGAATATAGGGCTGGTGGGCAAGGGTAGGTATATCATGCCCCATATCGAATAGTGCCTGAACGGATTCGGTTATTTTTTCAGGCTGATCAGGTACTGTTTTTTCCGCTGGTTGTTGAAATAAAGAACCTGCCACAGAAGGCATTACAACAGATATATTCGTTTTACTGGTAGATGGGGAAGCTTTGGGCTGCAATTCTGCCAGTAACAACTGTGTTGTCATGGCCAGTTGGTCTGCATTTTCATGCTGATCAAACTGTTCTTTCAGTTTATTGATCAAGGTGCCCACTCTTTCCATTGGATGTAATACATTTGGGGGGTTGATACCAATAGCAGGGTTTACTAAAGGTATAACGTTTTCTTTGTTAATTTATTATTTAGATGTTCATAGAACCAAATATTTCAGGGGAAAGAAGGGGCTCAATAGAAGTGATTTGCGGAAGTATGTTCAGTGGTAAAACAGAAGAGCTTATCAGGCGACTCAAACGTGCCAGGATAGCCAACCAGAAAGTTGAGATATTCAAACCTGCCATCGATATCCGTTATGATGAAACCGAAGTAGTGAGTCATGACGCCAATTCTATTCATTCCACCCCCATCGATAATTCGCAAACCATTCTGTTGATGGCAGAAGGGGTGGATGTAGTAGGAATAGATGAAGCCCAATTTTTTGACGACCAGATCATGCATGTTTGTGAAGTACTGGCTACCCGCGGAATTCGGGTGATTGTGGCGGGATTGGATATGGATTACCTGGGAAAGCCTTTTGGCCAAATGCCTAACTTGCTTGCAATTGCAGATTATATTACTAAGCTCCATGCCATTTGTATGAAATGCGGCAATATCGCAAGTATATCCTACCGAAAAACAGAACAGGAGGGGCAGGTAGTATTGGGAGAAAAAGACACGTATGAGCCTCGTTGCCGAAAATGTTATAATGAAAAGTAATCAGTATATATTATCTCTTATCCGCAAGGACCTGCTGCTGGAAACCCGACAGCAATATACTTTGTATGGTATCCTGCTCTATATCGCTTCCACCATTTTTGTAATCTACCTTTCTATGGGGCAGCCGGAGGAAACGGTATGGAACGGACTTTTCTGGGTGATCCAGCTTTTTGTTTGTGTAAATGCGGTTGCCAAAAGTTTTTTGCAGGAAAGCAAAGGAAGAATGTTATACTTCTACTCTATTGCAAGTGCCAAGGATTTTGTTTTGGCTAAATTACTGTTCAATCTACTCTTGATGCTGTTAATGAGCTTGTTGGGATTGGGCTTATTCGTTTTATTATTGGGCAATCCTCTGGAAAACCCATTGCGATTTGCCTTTATTACCTGTTTGGGTGGCATGAGTATCAGCCTTGTATTTACTTTTCTCGCGGCCATTGCTGCAAAAGCTCAACAATCAGCCGCACTCATGGCTATCATGGGTTTTCCGCTGATCATACCTCAATTACTTCTTTTAATGAAGATTTCTACTGCGGCTTTCTCCTCTGTAATACAGGCGGGTTGGTGGCAAATGGTAGGTATGCTTGTAGGCTTGGATATACTGGTAGTAGCACTCGCAGTTATCCTATTCCCATTTTTATGGAAAGACTAAGTGCTTAGAAACGCAGATGTCTTACTGTCTGACCTTTATTGATCAATTGCTTTAATGAGTCAATGCCAATTTTCAAATGATTTTCTACAAAAGTGGAAGTTACTTTTTTATCACTCGCTTCTGTTTTTACTCCATCCGGTATCATGGGTTGATCACTAACTAGTAACAAAGCACCGGTAGGAATCTTATTATAAAAGCCGACTGTGAAAATAGTTGCGGTTTCCATATCAATGGCATAGGCTCTTACTTTAGTCAGGTATGCTTTGAACTCATCATCATGCTCCCATACCCTTCTGTTCGTAGTATATACAGTACCCGTCCAGTAATCCACTTTATAATCGCGGATAGTAGTAGAAATGGCCTTCTGCAAAGCAAATGCAGGCATTGCCGGAACTTCTGGTGGAAAATAATCATTAGAAGTACCTTCTCCTCTGATCGCGGCAATAGGCAAGATCAGGTCCCCCAGTTTATTTCTTCGTTTCAATCCACCACATTTACCTAAGAATAAAACGGCTTCGGGTTCAATAGCTGTTAGCAAATCCATTACTGTAGCTGCACCCGGGCTTCCCATTCCAAAATTAATGATGGTAATTCCATTGGCGGTAGCACATTGCATGGGACGGTCATGCCCGATCACTTTTACTTTATTCCATTTGGCAAACATGGTAACATAGTTACTGAAATTCGTTAGCAGGACATACTTTCCGAAATTAGCCAGTTGCTCACCTGTATAGCGAGGTAGCCAGTTGTTTACTATCTCTTGTTTTGTTTTCATATATCCTTAATTAGGCGATTATCAATTAGTATCTTTGATAAAAATAATTGGCTAAAATACAAAAATTGCTCCTGTAAACAAGTGATATGATCAAAATCAATTACCCTTCACCTGAATTCCGTTTTAAAGAAGAAGAAGGTAAAGAATGGATTTTTGATGAGTTAAGAAAACAATGGGTGCGTCTTTCACCCGAAGAATGGGTACGTCAGAATATATTGGTTTATCTTATTAAAACCCTCTCTTATCCTGCTTCATTGATTGCTGTTGAAAAAGAAATTAGTCTGGGTACGCTCAAAAAACGTTTTGATATTCTCGTCTACAAAAATGCAATTCCCTGGATGATTATTGAATGTA
>CAIWKU010000100.1 GCA_903913355.1 uncultured Bacteroidota bacterium
ATTCGCAATAGCAATAGCCGGAAATATATGCCCACCTGTTCCTCCACCGGCAATAATAATCCTCAAGGGTACTGCTGGCTTATTCGTGCCGGTAGCTATATTAATATTTTGTACTCCATTTTCCATTTAACTGATAACAGGTTCAATTGATGGAGAAACCGGATTCACAGATGTATTTCCAGGCTCCATCTGTTCTACATTTCTAGCTACACTCAAAATAATTCCGATAGCCCCACAGGTAAATAAAAATGAACTTCCTCCCATACTCACCAATGGAAGGGTTACCCCCGTTACGGGCACCAGATTTACATTAACAGCCATATTGGCTATCGCCTGTATTACTAAAGTGAAACTGAGTCCCAACGCCAGAAAAGCGCCAAATGCATACGGACATCTTCTGAAAATCCGGATACACCTGAAAAGAAAAACCAGGTAAATAAAAATCATAAAAGCTCCACCCAATAACCCATATTCTTCTATGATGATCGAATAAATAAAATCATTGTATGCCTGTGGCAAAAAATTTCTTTGCCGGCTATTACCCGGACCCAAACCCACTAGTATTCCCCCATTGGCAATAGCAATTTTTGCCTGTTGAACCTGGTAAGGTGTTTCATTATCTCTGGCATACATAAAATCCTGAACCCGCTTTACCCAGGTACCAAAGCGTCCAAAGGATTTCACCTTCTCAGCCATAGCAGGTTTTTTGGGTCCATCTTTTTGCTTTCCATCATAGGTAAGCACAGATACCATTACAATAATAGCAACAGGGATCAACGCAATACCGATGGTTAGAAAAATATGCTTCAAACTAACACGACCAATAAACATCAGCAATAATGCTGTAGCACCTGTAAGCAGGGCATTAGATAAGTTTGCCGGCATAATCAGGGCACAAATAATTACCACCGGCATTACCACCGGAATAAACCCTTTTTTAAAATCTTTTATTTTTTCCTGCTTTTTACTAAGCAGCCTCGAGATATACATGAATAATGCCAGCTTGGCAAAATCGCTGGTTTGAATGGTCATGTTAATGATTGGCAATTTTATCCATCGGCTACCATCATTAATTTTGGCTCCAAATAGAAGTGTATACAATAATAGTGGAACCGATACTAAAAACAGGATAGTTGCTACCCTCGAAAAAATTGTATAGTTAATTCTATGTAGAAAATAAATCAACACCAGTCCAATCAAAGAAAAAGAAAGCTGTTTAAACAGGTAAACACTGGTATTCCCTTTATTCATTTTATAGGCAAGCGATCCGGTGGCACTGTATACAACCAGGATAGAGATCAGTGATAACAATACAACAATCCCCCAGATATATTTATCACCCCGGGTTCTTTCCACTAACTGACCCTTCATACCTGAAATAGATGGCATTTGTGAGAAAAGACTATCTGTTGTTTCGTTCATACTGTGATTCCTAAGGTTTACCTGGCAGGGAATTGTATCCCATCCTGATTTTCACTGATTATAGTTCCTTTACTGCATTTTTAAACTGTG
>CAIWKU010000101.1 GCA_903913355.1 uncultured Bacteroidota bacterium
CTATATGGGTAGTTACCTGCTTCTTAATAAGAGCTATATTCAAGACTTCCTCTTTTTGTAAATGATTGATTACATAATGAAAAGCTAATTTTCCCTTTTCAATGGTTACTTCATTAATAGAAATAGCTTCTGCAGAACTTACAGATAATTCCTTTTGAACAAGTTGTCTGATCAAATTCCGATCACTACCTACCGCTTCTCCCCTGCCATTTATGATTAATTGAGGTGTATATACAGAACCTTTGGGAAGGTGGTTACTGTACCATTGTTGCCTTTCACTAAATAAATGGTTGCTAAAAGGATCTGTCCATCCCAGCCGGTTCCAATAATCCACATGAAAAGAGATCGGGATAATATGGATATTCCCCGATAATGCATACTCAGCCAATAATTTATCTGCAGGTGGACAACTACTACAACCCTGGCTGGTAAATAATTCTAGCAATACAGTTTTTTCAGTGGCAGCATATTTCCCGGTCCGGTTAATATCGGGATGATGGTTACCTCTTGCCAGAAACAGCATCAAAAAAAATGTGATTGACAGGAAAAACAACTGTAATCTGTATTTATTAAAGTATTTTCTATAATTGGTTTCCATAACAGATTATAAATGGTCAACAATCTCTTTTACAGAGGGTCTTTTGCGATAATCGGGATTAAAAAAAACATATCGAATTTTTCCATCCTTTCCAATAATATACGTAGTCGGCACCGGCAGGTTAGCGCCATTACTACCATTGGCAATTGAAAAATCGATTCCGTACTGTTTATACTTTTCCTGAGTTGGCTGATCAACTTCAAAATTTACTTTATACAATTTCATGATGGATAGATGATCATCGCTGACAATAGGAAAAACCACCTGGGTTTTTGTAATTGTCTTAGCTACATTTTCATAAGTTTCCGGAGTAATTGCTAAAATACTGGTTCCTCCTTTTGTAATACTAGCCAATGAATCGTTTAAATTACTTAATTGCTTATTACAATAAGGACACCATTGCCCTCTATAAAAAATCAATACCACTTCCCCTTTCTTCAATAGTTGATGAAGCGAAATGGAGTTGCCTTTATTGTCTTTTGCAGTAAAATCAGGCGCTTTTTCTCCTATCACCAACCCGCCGGGGTAAGTTTGAGCGCTTACACCTATCATACCCAACAACAATATCATCGAAAAAAGAAATCCATATTTCATATTATTAATTTATCATGAACAATAAACTAATAGACGGTCGAACGGAAAAGACCTTACACGGATAGACAGTTATTTCAGAATACCTTCCAGGCTTCCCCCTTTATCAAAAAGAGGGCCTATACGCTTTTCAACTTCAGTATCCTTTTCCAAAGCAGGAGCATGGTGGGGCTTAATTCTGGCATCAATAATTAATGGTCCGGCACAGCCCCAATGTTTATTTTCTGTGAAAGCGCCAACACCATATATATCATGTGATGGATTGCAACGCGTATAGGTTACCCATAGATAATTTCGTAAACTGGCTGATGTAAAATTACTGTCATCACAAAGAACGATCATGACAAAAGAACTGATCTCATCTATTCGATTGATCAGTTGTTCTGACAATAAGTTAGCTTCATTATTTGCCTGTTCATAGTTCACAAAGGCAGAGGCTTGTATCGCAATGATACCTGGCATAGGAATCCCGGCATTGGTAAAACCAGTCAGTTCTTTTATAGCAGAAGGCAATTCCGTACCCAGTTTTCTTTTCTGTTCTCCATACGCAGCCAGCACCACTTTGCTACCGCTATTGAGTCCACTACCTGAATAATCCAATGTATCCATCGTAGTTTGGGTATAAAAATGAATATCACGCTTCAGGTCAATTCTTTCAAGCAGGTATGCCATAAACTCCTGCACTTTTTGTGCGGATAATTGTCTGCTATCATCTGCTGTTATGAAAAGAAATTTAGCCAGACTTAATTGTCCGGTACCCAATATATGATTGGCAATAGTGAGTAGTTCTGCAGGTTGTTTTGTTGGTGAGTAGGGAGTATACCTTTCGCTGCCAATAGCCAGCAATAATGGGTGAACCCCGGCTGCATCTACTGCATGTACTTCTTGTAAACCCGGTATTTCCTGTGGAATCGCTTCGCCGGTTAATTCATGAATCAACTCTCCAAAACTGGTATCTTCCTGTGGTGGTCTGCCTACTACTGTAAAAGGCCATATCGCATTCTTTCTGGCATATACTTTATGTACCCGCATTACCGGAAAGGGATGTTGCAGGCTATAATATCCCAGATGATCTCCAAAAGGGCCTTCTGGTTTGTTTTCTCCGGGATATACTTCTCCCATGATCACAAAATCAGCATCTGTGCTGATGCAGAAACCATCTTCATAGGTATAACGGAATCTTCTGCCACCTAATACACCGGCAAAACTCATTTCGCTAAGCCCTTCCGGTAACGGCATCACCGCTGCAACACTATGTGCAGGTGGTCCGCCAATAAAACAACTGACTTTCAGCGGTAGTCCTTTGGCATTGGCTTTTGACTGGTGTACACCTATCCCTCTGTGTAACTGGTAATGCAATCCGATCTCTTTATCTTTTTGATAGTCATTCCCGGTAAGCTGAATACGGTACATGCCCAGATTGGCTTTATGGATTCCCGGATGGTCTATATCTTCTGTATATACCTGGGGCAAGGTAATAAAAGCTCCCCCATCTTTAGGCCAGTGTTGAATTAATGGCAGGTCAGAAATATGTATCTCTTCATAGCAAACAGGTTTTGAAAAGGGGTTCTTGAATGGTATCGCTTTAGAAGCTGCGAGAAATAATTTTGCATTATCGATAGGGTGACGCAAGGCTTTTACCGGATCATTTTTAAAAGAGATCATTTGTTGGACAAGCTGAAATGTATCCCGAAAAATAAAACGGCTTCTTTCCAGTGTTCCAAAAATATTTGATACGGCCCTGAAACGAGAACCTTTTACATTCTCGAATAATAAAGCAGGACCTTTTGCTTCATGCACCCTCAAATGAATGGCCGCCATTTCCAGGTAAGGGTCAACTTCTTCTTTTATGCGAATTAGTTGCTGGTTTTTTTCCAGGTCTAGTAAACAGGCTTCTAAAGAAATATATGACATAGGTAATAAACAAATTGAATGAGCAAAAGTTCCCGAATCCATCAATAACATGCACCCGGAACATCGAAGCTACAAATTTAGTGTGTAGCAGCCTGCGAACCTATCAAAGTGGTATTGCATGCGAAGAACTCCCCCAAGCAACTTGCCAGACAATTTGTATTTTTGCAGAATGACAAAGCTTAGTGTTAATATCAACAAGTTTGCTACTTTACGAAATAGTCGTGGGGGCAATAACCCCGATGTAGTGAAAACTGCCATTGATGCACAGCGTTTTGGTGCAGATGGAGTAACTGTTCACCCAAGACCCGATGAAAGGCATATCCGATATGAAGATGTAAGACAGATACGAAAGATTATTACAACCGAGTTTAATATTGAAGGCAACCCTACCGAACAAAAATTTGTGGACCTGGTGCTGGAAACCCTACCTCATCAGGTGACCCTTGTGCCAGATGCACTGGGACAATTGACGAGTGACCATGGATGGGATACTATAAAGAACAAATCATACTTGATAGATATTATTGGTGTTTTCAAAAATGCAGGGATCCGGGTATCTATTTTTGTTGATCCGGTGTCTGAAATGGTTCTAGGGGCTGCGGAAACCGGTACCGACAGGATTGAATTGTATACAGAGGGTTATGCAAAAGCATATATAGAAGGAGATAAACAGGGAGCGATTGCCCCTTATGTTGCTGCTGCCCAAAAGGCAAAGGAACTGGGTTTGGGATTAAATGCCGGTCACGATCTGGATCTGAATAACCTTAGTTATTTTGCCAAAAATATTCCATGGTTGGATGAGGTAAGTATTGGACATGCATTGGTATGTGATGCTATTTACCTGGGCTATGAAAACGCTGTACAGCTTTATAAAAGGCAGTTATAACAAGAACTATTTGATCAAAATAAAGATTGCCATTGCATACTATTTTGCTTTAGTTTCTTTTGAAATAGGGTGCTGGCATAAGCAGTTCATCTCTTATTGAAAAATAAGTATCTTGCAGTATAGTTACTATTTATGACAACACCCACCCCAATTGTTGGTATTATCATGGGAAGCGATAGCGATCTGCCGGTAATGCAGGCTGCAGCTGATATTCTGAAGCAGTTTGGTATTCCCTTTGAATTGACGGTGGTATCCGCCCACCGCACCCCACAACGTATGGTTGATTATGCTGTTACGGCCAAAGAGCGTGGATTAAAAGTAATTATTGCCGGGGCAGGTGGCGCAGCACATTTACCCGGAATGGTTGCATCCATCACTACACTGCCGGTTGTGGGGGTGCCCATTAAATCATCCAACTCAATAGATGGCTGGGATTCAGTCTTATCGATATTACAGATGCCTAATGGGGTGCCTGTAGCTACGGTTGCATTAAATGCTGCTAAGAATGCGGGGATATTGGCTGCACAGATCATAGGAACAGCCGATTCGAAGATTGCTGCATCGATTGCTCATTTCAAACAGGAAATGAATCATGAAATAAGTGGCAAAGTGGCCAATTTGAAAAAAGACTGGCCAAATGGATTTGATGAATAATTTTTGAGAATTAGAGCGGTCGATATGCAAGTTCCCCGCACCTTAATAGGGAATTATTTAGATACTACTGTGATGATACCAAATCCGCCATTGAGGCCCTTGGATACCTGATAAATC
>CAIWKU010000102.1 GCA_903913355.1 uncultured Bacteroidota bacterium
GAAAATATACGCATTGCTTGCCTGTTTAGCCTGGGTAGTAACACTCTTTTCTCAAAATGACCCTGCCGCCAAAAAGGTATTGGATGCAGTTGGTGCGAAAGTTAAATCTGCCAAAGGTATCACCGCATCCTGTAGCCTGAATTCCTTTACCAGTAAAGGAAAACCCAATGGAACTAAAACCATTTCTCTATTGATGAAAGCAGAGAAATATTTGTTGAAACAAGGAAAAACAGAGATCGTTTGCGATGGACAGAATGTATATACCTACGATGGTGATAAAACAATCACCAAAGCAGCGGTTGACGAAACCAGCCAAACCCTGAACCCCCAGAAGTTACTTTCGGGTACTTATGATAAGGACTTCACCTATAAACTGGTTTCTTCAGCAGGTACCAATTTTGAAATAGAGATGAAACCCATTGATGCAAGGAAGAACTTTCAAAAGATTAACCTTTTTATTGATAAGGTTAAAAATACTTTTTCGAAAGCAAGAATACTGGATAAGAGTAATAATATTACGGAGCTAAAGGTCCTGACAATTAACCTCAATTCAGCCATCCCGGAATCAAATTTTATTTTTAATAAGGGTAAGTATCCAAAGGATGTAGAGATATTGGATTAAGATTTTTCAACCAGTCTGATCATCTATAGTATCCGATAAGTTACCCCTTCCGTTGCAATAGCAGTATTACTAAAAACAGTTTGCGTTTCTGTCAGAAATGAATCCAGCTCCTCATATTTACTGCTAAAATGACCTATCAGTAAACTTTCTACCTGGCCTTTTGCTGCAATCGCACCAGCCTGGATAGTGGTTGAATGAAATCTCGCTTTTGCTTTCTCCTCCAAATCCTTGAGATAAGTGGTTTCATGATACAGCAAACTCACATTTTTTATTTTTTCCGAAATTCCTTCGTGGTAAAGGGTATCTGAGCAATATGCATAACTGCATGCCGGCTTATTGGCCGTGGTCAGTATTTCGTTGGGTATGATTTCACCCTGCTTATTCTCATAATCATTGCCTTTTTTCAGTTGCTCATAATACACTGCCGGGATATCATATTCCAATACTTTTTCTTTGATGATTTTCCTTGGATTCTTTTTTTCGCGAATGATAAATCCCCAACAGTCAATTCGATGTATTGTTTTAAAACAGTCAACCCGAAATTTAGCCGTATCTACCAGAACCCCTTCTTTATCCAGTGTATGAAAAGCCACAGGAAAGGGTAGGATAGTATCTGCCACTTTTAATTGTAAATTAATAATATCTGCTAATTCAGGTGGACCGTATATGCTGAGTTCCTGCTCTCTTCCCATGAGTCCCATGCTCGTAAGTAATCCAATCAATCCAAAATAATGATCTCCATGCAGGTGAGAAATAAAAATATGATGAATCTTACTTCTCCTGATTTTATATCGGCTCATTTGCATTTGGGTACCTTCTCCACAATCCAGCAGGAAAAGCTGGTCATTCAGGGTAACCACCTGGGCTGTGGGATGCCTGTTGAAAGCAGGGATAGCAGAATTATTACCTAAAATGGTTACACCGAACATGTTTGTAAAGTGGATTACATGAAAAATAGAAGGGTTGCAATAATAGACAAATATGACGCTGAGTTGCTGCTTTCCTTCTGTAAAATCTTTGGTTTTCCCTGCAAACAACAATTTATTGCCTATGGCTTTTAAAAGTTCAGGATAGTAAGGCCTAAACGAAATGGACAACGGGATCAGAATAGAGCCTTGGTCATAGTAAAATCCCTAAAAATCCTTACTGGGATGCACTTTTTCTGATTATTATCATTACTTTTGCACCCGATAAAAAAAAGAAGGAAAAAATTCCGGAGTCTATTAAAATTTTTGAGATGCCTTATTTAACAATTGAAAAAAAAGCCAGCATTTTTGCTGAATTTGGTGGAAGCGCCACGAACACGGGTTCTATTGAGGGACAAATTGCCTTACTTACTGAGCGTATTTCTCAGATTTCCAAGCATTTACAGGCTAACAAACAAGACAATTCCACCCAGCGTGGTTTAATGCGTTTAGTTGGACAGCGCAAGCGTTTACTGAGCTACATGCAGAAAACCAATCTTCAAGGCTATCGTGCTTTGATTGAAAAACTGGGACTGAGAAAATAATAGTCAAACATGACAAATGCTATTCCCAACTGATATTTATAAAACGGTTGGGAATAGTTATTTCTGTTAGTGTCTGTTTTTGCTCCTTCCATTCTATTCACAAGGGATATCAGTTAGCAGGGTTAAGGCCCGTATACGGAATCTCATATTACAACAAAAATATATGTTATCACAACCAATCAGTGTGCGTTTCGACCTTGGGGGAAACCGCGAGGTTACTATCGGAACCGGTAAACTGGCCCGTCAGGCAGATGGGGCCGTAACGGTTAGTCAGGGCAACTGTGTTATTCTGGCTACAGTAGTAGCGAACAAAGACCCAAAAGACGGACAGGATTTCTTTCCATTAAGTGTGGATTATCAGGAAAAATTTGCTTCTGCAGGTCGTATACCCGGCTCATTTTTTAAACGTGAAGCCAGGCTCAACGATTACGAAATATTAACCAGCCGTTTAATTGATCGCGCTTTGCGCCCTCTTTTTCCGGAAGATTATCTATGTGATGTTCAGGTACTGATTAGCCTGGTATCCAGTGATAATGAAATTTTACCGGATTCATTGGCTTGCCTGGCTGCATCTGCTGCCCTGGCAGTATCCGATATTCCCATCAAAGAAATTATCAGTGAAGTAAGGATTGCCCGTGTTAACGGAGAATTCATTGTTAACCCTACCCGTTCTCAGTTAGCCGCATCTGATCTCGAATTCCTGATCGCAGCTACCGAAAAGAACCTGATGATGGTAGAAGGAGAAGCAAAAGAATGTGCAGAAGCAGATTTGGTAAAAGCATTGGAATTGGCCCATGCAGCTATCCGTGTACAAATTGCAGCCCAGGCCGAATTACGCAGTAAAGCAGGCGTAACAGGCAAACGAGACTATAAGAAACCAGAACAGGACGAAACCATACGTGAGAAAGTATATGCTTTTGCGAAAGACAAAGTATATGAAGTTTCCAGAAAAGGATCTGCCAAAAATGAAAGAAGTCTGGCTTATAGCGCCATCAAGGATGAAGTGATTGCCAGTTTAGGTGAAGAAATAACTGATGTACAGAAAAAATTGGCCAAAAAATATTATGAAGACCTGAAATGGGAAGTGGTAAGAAATATGATGCTGGAAGACAGAATCCGTTTAGATGGACGTCAACTTGATCAGGTAAGACCCTTGGCCATGGAAGTGGAACCCCTGCCAACACCACATGGTTCTGCATTGTTCACAAGAGGTGAAACTCAATCACTTACAACGGTTACTTTCGGAACTAAATTAGATGAATTGTTAGTAGAAAGTGCCGCTAAGTCAGAATACACACCATTTATCCTGCACTATAATTTTCCTCCTTTTTCAACAGGGGAAGTGAAAATGATGCGCGGCCCCGGCCGAAGAGAAGTGGGTCATGGTAACTTGGCCATGCGCAGCCTGAAACAGATGATGCCCGGAAATGACTATGCATATACCGTACGTATTGTAAGCGATATTCTGGAAAGTAATGGATCATCTTCTATGGCAACTGTTTGTGCCGGTTCTCTGGCATTAATGGATGCGGGTGTGCCTTTTCCTAAACACGTAAGTGGTGTGGCAATGGGACTGATTACCCGTGAAGATGGTAAATATGCTATCCTGACTGATATATTGGGAGATGAGGATCATTTGGGTGATATGGACTTTAAAGTAACCGGAACCCGTGATGGTATTTGCGGTGTTCAGATGGATATTAAAGTGGATGGTTTGAGTATGGAAGTGATGATGGAAGCATTGGAACAGGCTAGAAAAGGGCGTTTACATATCCTGGATGCCATGTACGAATGTATGCCTGCGCCTCGTCCGGAAGTGAAACCACATGCACCAAGAATGATCAAATTGATCATCGAAAAAGAATTCATCGGTGCGGTAATCGGACCAGGTGGTAAAGTGATACAGGAAATACAGCGTGAAACCGGTGCTACTATCAATATTGAAGAAGTTGGTAATACTGGTGAAGTAAGTATCTTCTCTGCATCCAAAGAAAGTCTGGATAAAGCAGTTAACTGGGTAAAAGGCATTACTGCCGTACCTTCAGTAGGTGATGTTTACGAAGGCCCCGTTAAAGGAATCAAGGAATTCGGTGCTTTTGTAGAATTCATGCCAGGTAAACAAGGATTACTCCATATCAGTGAGATCAGTTGGAAACGACTGGAAAGTATGGATGGATTGTTCAAAGAAGGGGATATGGTGAAAGTAAAACTGGTAGGATTGGATCCGAAAACGGGTAAATTCAAATTGAGCCGTAAGGCCCTGATGCCAAAACCTGAATTTAAATCTAAAGAAGCTGGGGGAGAACCCGGCGCCGAAGCATAATACTTATTACCGAATGGCCCGTTTTACGGGTCATTCTTTTTTTACAGATACAATCTTTTTTAATGAGTAATTATTGTGAAATAACCATACAGATAGCCAATGAAGAGCAATCCGATATCCTGGTGGCCGAACTTTCTGAATTGGGATATGAAGGATTTGAGGAAATGGAAGGACAACTAAAAGCTTTCATTATAGAAACAGATTTTGATGAAAATATATTAAATA
>CAIWKU010000103.1 GCA_903913355.1 uncultured Bacteroidota bacterium
ATAAAACCAGGTCAGCATAATTTCCTTTTGCAATGATTCCTCTGTCTTTTATTCCCATATGTTCTGCAGTGAGTCCGGTTATTTTATAAATCGCCGTTTCCAGGGGTATCAGTTTCTGATCACGCACGTAAGTACCCAGAAAACGGGTAAAACTGCCATAGCCTCGCGGATGACCATTTGGAGAGCCATCAGAGCATAGATTGGTATTGGGCCATGATAAAAAATTTGACAGATCTCTTTCTTCCATTGATTTTGCCATGATCATTTCAATATTTCCATGAAGATTGGGATGTTTTTCCTGATAGTCTGCGGCTATCGCTATTAATTTCATTAAGGTGACTGCCTTGCTTTCATGTCTTTCTTTTGCAATCGCTGCAATCGTTTTCCATTCGTACCGGGTATTGGGCAGATAATGAACCAATATTGATTTTTCTGCATCAAATAAATTAGCAATTGCAAATTCTGCACTGGAAAGGTTGGTATAATCACGGTTCGGGAATAATACACGCATGGTTGAACCCCAGAATAGGTATGGATAGCAGTCTGCCGTTATATCAATACCCGCTGCCCTGGCAGCTTGAAGCTTTTCAATGATTTCATTTGACTTACCCCATTGGTCTTTTTTGGCAATTTTGATATGTGAAATCTGCACGGGTATCCCGGCAGTTCTGCCGATTTCTATGATCTCATCAATGGCTTCTGTTTCATTCACATCTTCACTGCGAATATGACTGATATATCTTCCATTTTGTTCAGCTACCGTTCGGGCAAGTTGGAGCACTTCGTCTTTATTCGAATAAAAAGCACCTTCATATTCCAGTCCGGTAGACAAACCTAAGGATCCTTTCTGCAGTTCTTTTGTGAGCTCTTTTTTCATATTAGCCAGTTCTTCATTCTTTGCTATCCGAAATAAATTCTTTTCTCCCATTGCATGCTCGCGTAAGCTGGTATGTCCTGTGTAACTGGCTACATTTATCGCAATGTTTCTTTTCTTAAAAAATGCCTCTAATGTATCCATCGGATAGCTATCACCATCCTGGCCGATTACAATAGTGGTAACTCCCTGGTTAAGAGATGGGATGGCCTCAGGTTCTTTTTCGAAACCTGAGAAATGATGGCTATGCGAATCAATAAAACCTGGTGCCAGGGTTAATGCCTCACCATCTGTAACCGTTTCGCCTGGGAAAGGAGCCAAAGTACCTGTTTCCCAAATTCTTTCATTCAGTATTCTCACATCCGCATGAATGGGTTTGGTACCGGTTCCATCTATCAATTGTACATTCCTGATTAGTTTTGTTTCAGGTATGAATGGCTTCTTGCCTGCGAGAATATCTTTTACTATTCGTAGTGCCGAAGCATTTGTGCCGCTGCTTAAAACAATCGAAGTAAACTGCGTAGAAAGGTTTCTGGTTATTTCGTTTCTGAAACCCACCCAGCTTCCGGTATGGCTTACAGTTTTCCCCTCATTTTCTATAAACCAGCCAAATCCATAATTGAAATTGGTTCCATCAGATAATAGTACGGGTGTATAAGCCTGCATAAGGGTTTCATGATGGATGAGTTTGTTATTGGATAAGGCCTGATCCCATATTGCAAGATCTTCAGCAGAGGAATAAATATTACCATCACCAATTACGCCATCAATTCTTACCAGGTCATTTGCAGTATTAACGCCATTGCTTCTCTCAAAACCTAACACCCTGTGTAAAGCAGTATCAGGAGCACCTGGCATATCTAAATAATAGATAAATGTATTTTGTAAAGAGAGTGGTTGTACAATGGATTGTTTGAAAAAATCTCTAATCCGCATTCCGGAAGCTTTCTCAACAATCGAAGCGAGTAGCACATAGCCGGTATTGCAATACTTCCATTTTGATCCAGACACAAATTCAAGTGGTGGGGAATAAGTGGCCAGCATCTCGATCATTTTATCGTTCGTTAAAGTATCTAATGTATTGTGATAGCGATTTGCGAGGTCAAAATATTCTGGTAAGCCGGATGTATGATTGAGCAGGTTTCGAATGCTGATTTGCGCATAAGGAAAAGCAGGCAGGTATTTTTGAACTTTATCATCAAAATTCAGTTTACCTCTTTCTTGTAATACCATAATCATCATGGCAATGAATTGTTTTGAAACAGATGCCAGGTTAAAGGATGAATGAGTGGTTAAGGGTTCGCCTGATTTCAGATCTCGGATGCCATATGCTTTTTTAAAAACGGGTTTACCCTGATCAGACAGCAAGACCACTCCATTAAACATCTTTCGTTCATATAATTTTGTAAGTGCTGAATCAATAGTTTTAATGGTATGGGTTGAAATTTGTGCATTTCCGCTATTGATCAGGAAGGGAAGTATCCATAAACTTAATAAGTATCTTGTTTTTCTCATAATAGATATCTCTGAATAGTTAAAATAGCCAATTATATCTTACCCGCAAAATTCCATACATCTTCAGCCCCTATCTGATCAGCATGTATTCCAAGATGGGAAATCTTTTATTTATACTTCATATTTACCAATAATCATAATGAAATGTTATTACCCAGGGGCAAGCAGCAGTAAATGCCGGAAAAGTATCTGATGGGCAAAGGTTTCAGGCAGTTATTTCATCTAATTATAAAAATGTATCCCAAACATTATGGTAACTAAACAAAAATTCCCCAAAATCATTTGTTATGCTGTATTATATTTATCAACTCTTTTTTGCTTTTGCAATAAAGAAACTACAATTACCAGTAGTATCTCATCCATTACACCCAACTTACCCTCCACTGCTTATAATTATAGTCATCTAACCCTTCCTGCTTATTTAAGCTCTCCTGGTATTTTGGCCCAGATAAATATTCCTAGGGGCAATACAATAACAGATAATGGAGCAACTTTGGGAAGGGTATTGTTCTATGAAAAGAATCTCTCCAAAACCCAAACCATCTCCTGCGGATCCTGCCATCAGCAGTCCAATGCTTTTTCAGATACGATCTTGCTGAGTAAAGGATTTGCCGGCGGGTTAACTGCCCGTAATACGATGACATTAATGAATACGGCTTATTATCCGGATGGTAAATATTTTTGGGATGAACGTGCCAATACACTGGAGATACAGGTATTGGCTCCAGTGCAGAATGTGGTTGAAATGGGTATGACACTGGATTCGATGGTAAGCAGACTGCAACACCTTTCTTATTATCCATCCTTGTTTACCAAGGCATTTGGAGACCCCGCAATTACCAGTGATCGGGTTTCACTGGCGCTGGCACAATTTCTGAGATCCATTGTTTCATATCAATCCAAATTTGATATAGGCCGCCAGTCCTTACCAACGCCAGCACCGCCACTTGATCAGGTAGCGTTCTCCAATTTTACTGCTCAGGAAAACAGGGGTAAGCAATTGTTTTTTAGTCCGCAATTGGCCAATTGTGCCGCTTGCCATGGTACAGAAACTTTTACAGCCGCAAAACCACAAAATAATGGACTTGACCTTGTATCTGCCGATCAGGGAGTGGGTGGCATTACCGGGTTACCACAGCAGGTTGGAAACTTCAAGGTTCCTTCACTTAAGAATATAGCTTTAACAGCACCCTATATGCATGATGGCAGGTTTACTTCATTGGATCAGGTGGTAGAACATTATAGTACGGGGATACAGGCAAATAGAAACCTCTCAGGCCCGTTGAGAAACCCGGACGGTACGCCACGTTTATTAAATTTGTCGGCTAATGATAAAGCGGCATTGGTTGCTTTTTTAAATACATTAACTGATACCAATATTACAAGCGATATAAAGTATTCAGATCCGTTTATCAAGTAATGGCGGATATCTTTCCGGAATTGACTATTTTTTTATAGATTCAATCCATGAAAAATATCCCCAACTACCTGCACCGCAAGGCCGTTAGTGTTACGGCAGTATTTGTCATCATTGTTTTTTTGACTGCTACATCAGTTTCAGCGCAATCTGTTATTGATGCTATCG
>CAIWKU010000104.1 GCA_903913355.1 uncultured Bacteroidota bacterium
AAAGTATTTGCCAGTGAAGCGGCTATGTGGACGACTACCGAAGCTGTTCAGATACATGGCGGTTATGGTTTTGTAAAAGAATACCATGTTGAAAGACTGATGCGTGATGCCAAAATCACACAGATTTATGAGGGCACTAGCGAAGTGCAGCGGATCGTGATCAGCAGGAGTATTTTAAAATAACCGTTATTATTCTAAGAAATTCATGCCCGTAAACACCCTGAAATTTGCTGAGATCAGCAAGGAATTGATCGTTAAAAATACCACGCTGGTGGCAGTCAGTAAAACAAAACCTGTTGAAGATATTCAGGCATTATATGATCTGGGACAAAGAGATTTTGGAGAGAATTATGTGCAGGAACTGGTTGATAAAGAACGGGCACTTCCCAAAGATATCCGCTGGCATTTTATTGGGCATCTGCAATCAAACAAAGTAAAAATGATTGCCCCTTTTGTAGCGTTGATACAGGGGGTAGATAGTTTGAAATTGCTCACCGAAATCAATAAACAGGCTGCTAAAAATAACAGGGTAATCAATTGCCTGTTACAGGTACATATTGCGCAGGAAGAAACCAAATTTGGTATGAATGAAGCTGAATTGGTGGAGGCAAAAGAAAAAGCAGCCAACTTACCGAATGTAAAGATTTCTGGGTTGATGGGGATGGCTTCTTTTAGTGATGATAGTTCTCTGGTTAGAAAAGAGTTTCGGTATCTGCATTCGTTAGTAGGTAAATATTCTTTTCAGGGGATATTGAGTATGGGGATGAGTGGAGATTATGAAATGGCGATAGAGGAGGGGAGCAATATGGTGAGGATTGGGAGTTTGTTATTTGGGAGCAGGGGGTAGATATCTTCGCGTCCTTTGCGGTCCTCTGCGTTCTTTGCGGTGCGGCTTTTTTACAGGATGGTTGAAAACCTGCTACGCAGTGAACGCAGAGGAGAAAATTGATTAGATTAGCCCTTTTTTGTTTTGGCGTAGTCGAATACTAGTTGACAAAATACTTTCACGCCTACATCCAGTCTGCTATCATCTATATAAAAATCGGGTGTGTGGTGTGAGAAGGCTTGGTCTTTGGTAATCTTTGGATCACGGGCACCCAGGAAGAAAAAGAAGGAAGGGGCTTTGGTTCCGTAGAATGAAAAATCTTCTGCACCGGTGGTCCAGCGAGTCATGACAACATTGGTATCACCGGCTGCTTTTTGTAAAGAGGCCAATGATTGTTTTACCAGGTTGGGATCATTATAGGTTACCAGGGTTTTTGTATCGATCGTTACTTCGGCAGTAGCCCCATATACAGCAGCTACATTTTTTACTGTGTTTCGAATTCTTTCATGCACTTCTTTCTGCATTTTACTATCCAGGGTTCTGATCGTTCCTTCCATAGTGGCCGTTTCAGGAATGATATTAGAACGAACACCTGCATAGATTTTACCTACTGTAATGATCACAGGCGCAATTGTCAAATCCATCTGGCGACTAACGATAGTTTGCAGGTTTTGAATGATTTCTGCACTCACAACTATGGGATCAATTCCTTTGGCAGGATCGGCTCCATGTGCCTGTTTGCCTTTCACTTTTATTGTGAACCAATCAGATGAGGCCATAAAGCCCTGGTCCTTATAATAGATTTTACCCAGGTCCAATGCTGCTTCAATATGTAGACCAAAAACAGCATCCACTTTCGGATAATCCAATGCACCTTCTTTAATCAATAGAGGAGCGCCACCTTCTTCATCACCGGGAGGGCCCTCTTCTGCGGGTTGAAACAAGAATACCACCGTTCCAGGAATCTCGTTTTTCATTTTACTGAGCACTTCTGCGGTACCCATCAGCATGGCAATATGTGAGTCATGTCCGCAGGCATGCATTACGCCAACGGTTTGTCCATTATATTCACTGGTTACATTTGATTTAAAGGGAAGATCATTTCTTTCTGTAACGGGTAAAGCATCAATATCTGCACGAAGGGCCACTACCGGTCCGGGTTTACCTCCTTTTAATACACCCACCACACCCGTCTTTGCCAATATCCGGGTTTCGATACCCAGTTTTTTTAAATGGGCTTCGATCATTTTAGAAGTATTGAATTCGCGGTTCGATAATTCAGGATGTTCGTGAAAATACCTTCTCCATTCCACCACTTTGGGTGTTTCATCTTTAACCAGTTGCTG
>CAIWKU010000105.1 GCA_903913355.1 uncultured Bacteroidota bacterium
AAAAGAAGAAGGCGAAGAAAACACAGAAAACTTCTCAGGCTGCCCCTGCCAGTCAGGAAGCTGATGTAAAACCAACTACAGCGGATACCAGTTCGCCAAAAACAGTTACGATTACTTCTGCGTTCAAACCGGTTTTGCCATCTGCCGCAAAAATCAATTTTATGGCAGCCACACCGATAATCGATTCTTCAAAAATCCCTGTTGTCTATCATATTCCTTCACAAAATCTTTTCTTTTCTTATCAGCCAGTAACCATAAAGCCTTTGGCATTGAATGTAGACTCAACCCTTGCATGGGAAAATGATCAGTATTTGAAATTTGGTGCCGGCAATTTTAGTAGTCTGCTTGGTGAAGCGGCGCTTTCTTTTGGAGATGGAAAAACATCTATAACCAATATTCGCGCTAATTTTCTCACAGCTACCGGTCATTTGCCTGCACAACAAGCCAGTAAACTGGGTATAGATCTGGCCTCAATTTTCAGTGTAGGGGAGGACCATGAATTGACTGCACATGGATATTATAAAGGAAGCACACAATATTTTTATGGGTACGAGCCGGTAAGTTTGCCATATACCAAAGAAGAATTATTACAAAGGTTCAATACCATAGGAATTGAAGCAGGGCTTCGCAATAAAACGGCTAATGATTTTGGAATTACCTATCATCCACAAATCAATTTGATCAGGTTCTATGATAATCGCGGAAATACAGAAAATGACCTGATGGTAAAAGCGCCTATTAATAAAGTATTTAGTAAATTTTATTCATTCGACCTCGGACTGATGGCAGATGTATCAACCACCAATATTTCATTGATACCTTCGCCATTATCTATGAATAATAATTTGTTTTATGTACATCCTGCCTTTCAACTAACTACCCCCAATGTGAAATTACACCTGGGTATTCAACCAACCTGGGATAACCAGAGTTTTGCAGCATTCCCGGAGCTGACTCTTGAAACGAAGTTTACAGATATGGATTGGTCGCTGGAAGCGGGATGGACTGGAAATTATCAAAAGAATACATATCGTTCCTTGGCAGAGTATAATCCATGGATTGCGGCGCCTACCAGTTTACTCAATACAAAAATTGCTGAGCAATATATAGGTATTAAGGGTAGCGCTGGAAACCATCTTACTTATACGGCCAGATTATCATTCCTGAAACTAAATAACCAGCCATTGTTTGTAAATGACCAAATAGATGGTAAATCCTTTCAGATTTTATATGAGCCTGGGATGAATGCTGTCAGGCTTCATGCAGAAGCGGCCTATACCGTAGCAGAAAACCTTTCTTTCCTGGCTTCCACTTCTTATACATCCTACAACAATTTTACCGTTAACACCAAAGCCTGGGGATTATTGCCTTTTGAAATGACGGGAACACTTAAGTGGAAATTGCGAAAGGATTTGCAGATAAAAGCAGACGCATATATTTGGGATGGAAGCGCTTATAGAGATAAAACCCTTCAGCCTGCTAAATCTGATCCTGTTGCAGATTTGAATCTGGGAGCCGAATTCACCGTTATGCCCAGGCTGAATCTCTGGTTACAAATGAACAATATGCTGAATAATACCTATCAAAGATGGAATCAATACCCGGTGCTGGGCTTTACTGTTTTGGGAGGAGTCGTATATTCGTTCAGGTAAATCGTTTAGGCTATGCAAGAACTTCTCTATAAATACCTGCTAATCAATCATAAATTGAGCATTCCGGCTCTGGGTAATTTTGAGATTGGTTATAAGCGGGCGCAATTCAACGAATCTACCGGGTTATTATTTCCGGGAAGACCTTCTATTGAATTTAATGAAGGACCTGCTACCGGTTCAGATAAAGATCTTGTGAATTTCCTGGCTACTGAAATGGGTACGGATGAATCAACTGTTTCGAAAGAATTGCAAAATTATTCGATCAACCTGTTGGTAAGTATGGTAGAGCAACACCATATTGATCTGAAAGGAATCGGAAGAATCAAAAAAGAATCAAACGGTAATATTCAGTTTACACCTGCTTCTAATTTATTAGATATCCTGCCTCCGATGCGTTTGGGGGAGAAAGTAAAAATTGGTAAGGTATTAAAAGAAAATACTGAAATAAAACCCAAGGAGAGTATTTCTACCGTACCTGTACCAGTTAGCAACCCGGTTATTCCAGAAGCGCCAAAACCAGCTCCGGCACCTGTTAAGCCTTTGGCTGCTGTTAAGCCGATACCTGCCGTAGCAAAAAAAGAAGTGAAACCGGTTGCGCCGGCTAAAAATCTAAAATCATCAAAGGAACCGGTGTCATCACCTGCAAAAGACAGATCTGCCAGAAATATTGCCGCATTGGTAATGGAGATGAGAGGGGGAGTACCGCCTGCACCTGAACCCGTTGAAGAAGAAATTGTGCCCGCAAAAACTGATGCCTGGTGGAAATATGCGATCGGACTGGTTGGGCTGGGATTAGTCGGGTTATTGATTTACATATTTATTCATTGATCCATAAGTTCAGGATTTACAAAATATCGTATTCAGCTATGTCAGAAAGGATAGTATTTACCGAATGCCCTTGTTGTGGATCTGGCTCAATTTACCCGGTTTTATCGGCCAAAGATTATACTGTTTCGAATGAAATATTTGAAATATGGCATTGCGATGATTGTACCAACCGGTTTACCCAAAACCTGCCCGATCTGTCGGGTATTGGCGCGTATTATCAATCTGCCGAATATATTTCTCATTCAGATAGTAAGAAAGGGTTTATTAACAGGCTCTATCACTTGGTTCGGAAGTATACACTAGGCTCGAAAAGAGATATGATCCATAAAATTGCCGGTAAAAAAACAGGGAAATTATTGGATGTTGGCGCAGGCACAGGCGCTTTTAGTGATACCATGCAAACAGCAGGCTGGCAGGTAACCGGATTAGAGCCTGATGCAACGGCAAGAAAAAATGCAGCAGATAAATATGGGCTAACTCTATTGTCGCCGGATTTGCTCTATTCCTTAGATAAAGAGCAATTTGATATAATTACCTTATGGCATGTATTGGAACATGTGCATGATTTGCAAGGTTACCTGACCCAGTTTCAACGCTTGCTGAAATCAGGAGGCTCTTTGGTAATTGCTGTTCCCAATTATACCAGTCATGATGCAGCAGTGTATAAAGGATATTGGGCCGCTTATGATGTACCCAGGCATTTATATCATTTTTCCCCGAAAGGAATGGAACTATTGGGTAGAAAGAATGGCTTTATGTTAAAAGCAATTCAACCGATGTGGTTTGACAGCTTTTATGTTGCTATGCTGAGCGAACAATACCGAAATGGAAGCAGTAACTTGATTGGTGCAGTATGGAATGGATTTTTATCTAATCTGAAAACCCTGTTTAATAAAAATAGAGGGAGTTCGTTGATTTATATTTTCAGGAAGAATGGTTGATTATCAAATTTGATAATTTGATAATTTGATAATTTGAAAATGAATGGAAATATATTTCTGTTAGGTTATTTTTTAATTCAATTTTATTTCAAACAGGGCTGGCCAGTATTTTCCGGTGATATAAAATGATTTTTTGGCACTGTCGTAGGCTATTCCGTTTAACACGGCACCTTCATCTTTGGGCACGGGTAATTGGTTTTTTTCGAGTATGCCTGTCAGGTCGGCTTTGCCTTCTACATAGCCGGTTTTTATATTGATTTTTAGCAGGTAATTTGTGAGGTATCTGTTGGCATAAATATAGCCATCCAGGTATTCCAGTTCGTTGATACTGTCAACATATCCGTTATTGTCGACTACACCCAGTGTTCTTTCTATTTTAAAAGTTTCGGGGTTCACAAAATACAGATTGCTGCCACCAGTATCCAAAATCAGGTAGGTCCCATCAGTAGTCATTCCCCATCCTTCATAAGGCCAATAGAGTTCCTGGGGCAGTTTTTTGAAGTTCATATCATATACAAATACCTTATGTTCCTGATAAGTTAGCTGATAAATTTTGTTGTTGATTACACTAATCCCTTCACCAAAATATTCTTTGGAAAGATTAACCCTTTGAAGCACTTTCCCAGTTTCAAGAACCGACTTTTGAAGACGACTTTGGCCTTTTTCCCCACCGCTTTCATAAATCATATTATTCAACCAAATCAGTCCTTCTGTATAAGAGGTAGTATCATGCGGATAAATTTTCATGATGCTGTAGTTCATTACCTTGGGAGTAGGAATGGCTGCGCTTATGTTTTCATTTTCCGTGGAGCTATTCTCGGAATTATGACAACCCGCAAGAGAAACCACAATGAGTATACAGGAAAGTAGTCTTTTCATATCCAAAAATTACTTAAATATCTGAAGCAAAATCTAATCAAAATGTTACAATTCATAAATAAAAGGGAGGTCTAACCTGCTTTATA
>CAIWKU010000106.1 GCA_903913355.1 uncultured Bacteroidota bacterium
TTACCCTGAAGCAGGAAAGAAGGCCATTACCAATGGGCTTGATGTGATTTTTCAAACTGCCTATCAACACCATTCCCTTTTTATTCCACCTTTTCTGGATGGAAGCATTGAACAAAAAAGGCTGGATGATGCTGTTGCCAGGGTATTAACTGCAAAATTTGAATTGGGTTTATTTGAGCACCCTTATGTATCGGAACAATTGGCTGCTCAATGGGTGAATAATACCAGTCATAAAGCACTTGCCCGAAAAGCTGCTGTTGAATCGATTGTGTTATTGAAAAATGAAAACCAGGTATTACCGATTTCTAAACAAATTCATTCAGTGGCTGTAATTGGACCAGACGCAATTGAAGCAAGGCTGGGGGGGTATAGCGGGCCCGGTAATGGTAAATCAAATATACTTGAGGGTATCAGAGAAAAACTGGGTAAGTCAGTTTCTGTAAATTATGCAGAAGGAGTAGGGAGGACCACACAGGAATGGACAGTAATTTCTTCGGAATTTCTAAGCACAGAGACTGAAGGAAGCAAAAAGAATGGATTAAAAGCAGAATATTTCAAGGGACTTTCTACTGAAAACCATCCTGAATTTGTTAGGATAGATCCACAAATTGATTTTCATTGGACTTTATTTTCACCTGACCCTGCTTTGGCAGCAGATGATTATTCGGTTAAGTGGACCGGGAGATTATTATCACCTGGCGACGGAGTTTATAAAATTGGTCTGGATGGTAATGATGGGTATAAACTATATATCAATGACTCATTGCTGATAGATAACTGGCGTAAACAAAGTTATCATACACGATTGGTTGATTATGCTTTCGAAAAAAATAAACAATATGCGATTCGTATTGAATTTTATGAACCCGCGGGGAATGCACATATCAGGCTTATATGGACAGCAGGCATAAAAAATGATTTTGAAAAGAAAATGACTGATGCATTAACCCTTGTGAAAAATTCTGAAATGGCCATTTTTGTTGCAGGAATACAGGAGGGCGAATTTCAGGATCGGGCATCGCTGGCTTTGCCTGGCTATCAGGAAAAATTAATTCAGGAAATAGCCAAAACAGGTAAACCCGTGGTGGTGGTATTGGTTAATGGAAGTGCCATAACCATGCAGAATTGGTTAAACAAAGTAGATGGTGTATTGGAAGTATGGTATCCGGGAGAAGAAGGAGGGCATGCAGTGGCAGATGTTTTATTTGGTGATAGTAATCCCGCGGGCAGATTACCAATTACTTTCCCTATATCAGAAGCACAATTGCCATTGGTATATAATCATAAGCCAACCGGCAGGGGCGATGATTATAATAACCTAAGTGGTTTGCCTCTTTTCCCTTTTGGATATGGGATGAGTTATACAAATTTCTCGTATAGTAGCCTGGTGGTTGATAAGAAGCAGGGTAAGGTTGGAGAAACATTTGGAGTTCATTGTGTGGTTAGTAATACTGGAAAAAGGGAAGGAGATGAGGTTGTTCAGTTATATATAAGAGATATGCTTTCTTCGGTTGCAAGACCTGTATTGGAATTGAAGGGCTTTCAAAGGGTACATCTGGCGGCTGGAGAATCTAAAATAGTTTCCTTCTTAATTACACCTGAGATGTTACAGATATTGAATGAGAAAATGGAACCAGTAGTGGAACCAGGCGAATTCAGGATTATGATCGGTTCTTCTTCGAGGGAGTTACAATTAAAGTATACTTTACAAGTGATAAATAAATAAGGCAAATCTAATCCAGAACCTGTAAATGCTGGGTTTTACTATATTGCCATTGTGATTTGCTTTTAAATTATTTGGTAACTTAGGACTAACACAAACTCCCCAATTAAGACGAAGGATTATTTTTTGACAAATATTCCTGAATTGCTGCAGTATATACCCTTTTTCCCCTGGGAAGGGAAGCAGCATAAGCCGCTTTTTTATCAGGGTCACGAATAATGGCTTGGGCATAGGCTACGGCTTTTTTAAAGTCTTTACGTCCGGCTTTCTGAACTGCTGTGGCTTTTACCCGGCTCATATCCGGATATTTGGATACCACCGTATAACCATCGTACTGCTTCATAACCAATTGCTTCCCAAGTGTACCGCTTATGCCGGTAAGTGGGTGGTTTTCCGAAAGTTTTGCCATGGTTTGTTTTCTTTAAAAGTTGTTGGTAAAAAACAATTCCAGGGATAGATACCGACTCGGCCCTCCCAGCTTTATCCTACCGCCATCCCAGTCCTATCCCAGTCCTATCCCAGTCTGCAACGTTTATACTTCGTTCATCCTCCGTTTCTGACTTTCCTGGGTTTTATTATTGGTTAGATTATCTAACTCGTGTTTTGGTTTATAAATAGAACGTAAAGAACACGCAATAACGCTAAGTATGCATTCTATATTGAAGAATATCTCTTATAATGAGATGGCATTATTGCGATCATGCTAATGTACATAAACGGGCAAATCAAAAACAGCGTATTTCTACGTTATTTTATCCGATATACGATGAATCTTTATGGAAGAATAGAATTATTTGGCCAAAATAGTGCCGCTCAAAAACACAAGAGCCACACTAAAATAAATAATCAAACCTGTTACATCTACGAGGGTAGCTACAAAAGGGGCTGAAGAAGCTGCCGGGTCGGCGCCTAATTTTTTAAGTATAATAGGTAACATAGAACCGGTAAGGCTACCCCATAATACAACGCCTATCAATGAAACGCTGATAGTAAAAGCGATTAAAATCCAGTGTGGTCCATACAGGTCTTGAAAAATGCCATGTGCCATCAATTGATGCCAAATAATGATGCGCATAAAACCTATAAGGCCCAATATACTTCCCAGTACAAAACCACTTAGTATTTCTCTTCTCATAACCCGCCACCAGTCTGCAATAGCTACTTCACCTACGGCCATAGCCTGAATGATAAGTGTAGAAGCCTGGGATCCGCTGTTACCACCACTTGACATAATGAGTGGTACAAAAATCGACAAAACAAGGGCTTTAGAAAGTTCATCGGAGAAATAGGCCATGGCTGTTGCAGTTAGCATTTCACTCAGAAACAATACAATCAGCCAACCCGCTCTTTTTTGAATTAATTTAAAGAAAGGGATATCCAGATAAGGCTCATTCAAAGCTTCAGTACCTCCCATTTTCTGCATATCCTCACTAAACTCTTCATTGGCCACCCAAAGCATATCATCGATGGTAACAATGCCCAAAAGAATATTATTATCATCCACAACCGGCAATGCCACCCGGTTATTCATTTTAAATACCTGGCTGGCATGTTCCTGATCAAAATTTACATTCAGAGATACAACCCTTCCATCAATGATTTCATCGATTCTTTTTTCTGGCGAAGCCAATATCACATCACGTATCCGGATATCATCAATCAGTTGCCCATTGGCATCTATCACATAGATCACATCAATCGTTTCACTGTTTTTGGCATGTTTGCGAATCGTATCAAATACATCATTTACTGTATTGTATAAGTAAACATATACATAATCCGGAGTCATCAAACGACCTACGCTGTCTTCCGGATAGCCTAACAAAGAGAGGGTAATTTTTCTTTCTTCCGGATCTAGTAATTTGATTAGGTCACGTATGGACTCTTTAGGTAGTTCTTCCAGAAAATCAGTACGGTCATCGGCAGGTAATTCATTTAAAAGCTCCGCAGTTTTTGATGAAGGGAGTTCCTTAACAATATCTTTCTGTTGCGCAATGTCCAATATCTTAAAAACACTAGCCGCCCTGTGTATGGCCATATTGGCAATGATCTGGGCTTCATATTCAGGGTATTCATTAATCAGGTCGGCAACATCACTTATCTTCTGGTCATCAAGAAAATCACGGATCTCCAGCTTATCTTCTTTTGAAATAAGTTGTTCAAACTGCTCAAAAAGATCCGGATGTTCTAATTCGAGTGACATAAGCGCAATTTAAATAGTAATTCGTAAAAAGCAACTACTAATTCAGCAGAATACAAGAAATGGGTGAACCCATATATTGGGTTATCCCGAATAAATACTTATTGTTAATAATATTTTAATGTATACTCTCAAGCCTTCCTATCTTCACGCCCAATCCTTTCATATGATATTACCGATATTAATAGTAGCACCTTCTGAAAAAAGGGGGCGTGGTGTGTTTGCTGGAGAAAATATTTCAGCCAAAACAATCATTGAGATATCACCAGTGTTGGTATTGAGCGAAAAAGACAGAATACAGGTAGAAAAAACACGGTTGTTTGATTATATTTTTGAATGGGGTAAGACACGCAAAAAAGCCTGTATTGCATTAGGGTATCTTTCTTTATATAATCATGCATATGATGCCAATTGTGATTATGAAATGGATTTTGATGCGGAACTCATGACAATTACTACGGTTAGGGCAATAAAAAAAGGCGAAGAATTGTTTATCAATTACAACGCCATTGCGAATGATGCCACCCCCATCTGGTTTCAAGCAAAATAAAACAGCTAGTAAGCTGTTAGGGATAAA